>NZ_JBDOHT010000016.1:0-62036 GCF_039832125.1 Dorea chungnamensis
AACTGTTTGTCATAGTGCTTTGCCATAATGAGATCCTCCTTCAGTGCGGTACCTACATTGTACCATGAAATATTAGATTAGGAATTCTCATTTTGACTTGTACTATTTATATTCTAGCACCAGATATGATATTACTGAATATGGAATCCGCTCTTTACATCTGACTCAGGAACTCCTCCAGGGAATCTGCTTTGGCTGCTAGTTTCAACCATCTTGTCAGTGTCTGCAGATTCTTCTCATCTTCGATTCTGCTTCGAAGATCTGCTGGAAGCTGGCATTTATCTTCCAATATATCCAATATATCTTCTATTTTGGCTTCCGCTTTTCCCTCTGCTTTTCCCTCTGCGCGTTCATCTCTCAACATTTCTTCAAAGATCATAAAACGCTCCTCCATTTCACGATTCGATTTTACCCTATAGATGGTATTCTGAAGTTTTCTTACAAAATCATCTTTAAAATCGATTTCACTTTCGTCAAGATCTGCTTTAACAAAGTGCAGGAACTTCACAAGCTCTTCCGGGACTTCTTCTTCATTTTCCCCACGTGTACTCAGAAAAATACTTTTACAGCCTTCCCGAAGCATTACATCTGCATCTTCTGCACAGCGCCATTCAAAAGTATAACGATACCTTTGCTTGCCAAATGGGTCAAAATCACAAATGAAAATAACGTACACATCTGGCAGTTCCGCGTAATCACTGCCACTTAGCAACAACTCCATATCAATTTGTCCATGATAATAACGGGATCGCTTTCCCAGTTCTGACTTCTTTGCGACCTGCATCTCCACGTTATAACGCGTATTTTTCTCATCCTTAGCATAGACATCCAAACGAACCCCTTTATATTCCGGATGATACACGATACTTTTTTCTTTACTGACTTCTACCCGGTCAATTGGAAACCCTAACGCAAGTTCCAGAAAACTCTTACAATTATCTTCTTCCATCATCACTGCGCCGAACATGAAATTGTCCTTGATCGTAAGTTCCTTTAATTGTTTCCTTTGCTTCATAATATTTCCTCCACATATGCAAAGGAATTCTATGAGTTGATTATAGCATATGAAATCAAGTGATACTATATATTAATATAAATCACTATATAATTCTTTCTGATATACACCATCTTCAATCAACTTCTTAAAGCTCTGGACAACCGCTTCTTTATCTTCTTTGTATGTAACACCAAACCACTTGTCTTTTGTCTCCAGTACTTTCACCGAACATTTTCCATCTCTTAACAATCCACCGATATGTGTTGGTAACAGATACTCTGCTTTTAAACTTACAGATTTGACTGCTGGAGGTGAAGATGATTCTATTGTAGAAATATAAGCTTCTTCACGAAGCCGACGTTGCCAATAGAAGAATGACTTGTCGGAAATGCCATGTTCCCTACACCAGGCGATTTTATTCATTCCGCTAGCCAGGCATTCTTTTATGATCTTAGTCCATTGTTCGCAGCGAACTTTATGAGTAATTTTATCTATGAGATAACCCCCTTAAAAAACCTTAGATTTTTTAGAGTAATTATCTCACAAAAACTAGCAAGTGACATGGTATCGGCTATTTACCATTTACGAAGGCGTTCCGAATTGTATGTAATACTAGGTCTTACGATTGTCCAATTTTTCCCTTTTTGTTTTAAAAAATCTTCTTCCTTCGCTTTTTTCAGAGCATATTCTTCTGTCTTAAGATAGTCAGCATCCCTACATACATCCAAAAGTCTCGGAGATTCTTCTGTCAATAAGTTTTTGACTCAACATATACTCTTGCTGTGCTAATAAAAATATATTGTTTTGTGTTTTTCAAAATGATATCCGCGATGCTTGTGAATGCCGACATTTTATAAGTCATAAAATCCGCAACAGCATCATATTCTTTATTTATAAGCAAAGATGCAATAAAATTCTCATCGCATACATCCCCCAGTACGAACTGTACATTTTCGTATTTACTTTGTCTCTTGCTTCTGGATGTTACATATACATCATTATAGGAATTTTGAGCCAAGAGTTCTACTAAGGGACCCCCATTGCACCTGTTCCTCCAAAAATTAAAATCTTCATTTTTTCCTCTCTATTTTTTTTATATATACAAATATATGATTTCTAAAAACAAATAAAAAACTAATAAATCCAATACATATAATAATATAACGAAGCACCAACGTTTCATAAGTTAGAGATACGCCAAAAGAAATTACCGAGGTTATGATTATGGCCCCAAAAAGGAATTTATCATCATAAAGAGAAATTCCCAATTTCTTATGTGTAATGTAACAATGTAGAACTAATAACAGCAAATAGCTGGCGAATGTAGTATAAGCTGCTGCCTGATATCCTATCAGAGGAACAAATATTAAATTAAGCACAATATTTGTTGTTGCTGCAATAACTGTACCCTGAGATGCATATTTTGTCTTTTTTTTATGCAATTCAATATTTATATAGTGTGTATAGATACATTGACAAACTACACCAAGAACCATTGGCATTAAACAAACAATTGCCTCAGAATATTGTTCCCCTCCTAACAGTAGAATCGCCTCTGGACCGATTGAAATGCATGCTAATCCAATATAACAAGTTAATATAACAAGCGACTTGGTATTTTCTCTAATTTCGTTAACATTACCTAAATGGTAATTATCATGGAACCATGGTAACCATGCTTGATTTATCGCATCTGTTATAACAAAAAGTAGTAGCGCATAATTTCTAATTAAGCTATAAAAGGCAACTTGTGTTGGACCATCAAATTTCGAAATCACTATTCTGTCAGATTGAGCCAAGATGTTCATTGACACAGCATGTAGTATCATTGGAACAGAAATATTTAATCCATAACGCCAATACTCAAGATTGATAATAAAGCAATGCTTTTTTATTGTTATAACCCAAAAATAAAGGGACAATAGTATTGATGGAATTGCAATACCAAGCATCCTCATCAACGCTTTATTATCAGGATCTAGTTTTATCAATAGTAAGGATACGAAAACTGTTGAAAGAGTAATATACCAAGCAATCGCAATGTTTTGTTTATACTTATATTTATATCTGTATCCGCTTTGTACAAAACTAATTGTTGGAGCTGAAATTAAATATAACAGTAATACAAATGTCCCCGAAACACTCAATTCAAAGAAACGCGAAAGCGGTGAAATAAAGATTACAATTATAGCAGACAATCCTAGAGATACTATGAATGATAGCGTCTGGATGGAGCCAATATATTCATCTAATTTGTCTGGATAGTCAATTTTAGCCCTGCCAATACTTACTGATAAATTCAGACTATATATTACCAGAAACATCGAATACCAAGACGAAAAAGTCGCTACAGTACCGTAATCGTCAGTCGATAAAATTCTCGTAAAAATCGGCGTTGTTATAACTGAAACCATTTTTACCATTATTGACGAAATCACGTACCATATACCTGCTTGAAAAGCTATATTTCCATTACTTTTAAATTTTGAACTTTTACTTTTCAAATTTCTTTATCTCCTCTATGTAATGTAGCACTTCGAAATTATTTCTTGATAAACCTCTTCATAAATGCTGTACCCTGCTCTCCAAGAAGAGACTTTACAGCCTCTTTCACCAGACCTTTTGAATCAAGTAAAATGTTTCCCATGATATCAAACGCATTGCTGTCATTAACTGTCTCAGTGAAAATTTCAAGTACCATTGGTTTTTCAGTTAATTCTTTCACAGTGAATCTATCAACAATCTTCGAAAATTCTTCTTTACTCGATGCAGACAGATATTCAAACCCTAAATCTTCTGCAAAATGCTTCAACAACGCAGGAGATTGGTTTCCAAAATGACCACCTGCCGCAACATATAAATTTGTTTTTTCAAGTCCTAACCATTTTTGTGTAGTATGGCCATTATGCCTAAATATATTTCCACCATTATTGTTAACAACAATAATTCGCACATTGTTTTGTACATATCTATTTCCCAATACATTCATATCATAAAAGAATGTTAAATCTCCAAAAACGCCAAAGAAAATTCTGTTTTTATCCGCAAGAGAAGCTCCCATAAGCGCAGACACGCATCCATCTATTCCCCGACATCCAGAATTACATCTGGATTTTACACCTTCGGGCAATCTAAACATATTCCATGCACGTATTGTATCACTGACACCTAAATGTATCATTGAGCCATTCGGCAAAACTTGTGAAATCCTCGATGCTACATAAACACTCGAAAAAGGCAAGTCTGGAATATGCTTTTCTAATCTACATATCTCATTTTTATATTGATTTATATAAGAATCAGTTCCTACTCTCCCATCTCTTATCTGTCTCCGAAAGAAAGTTTCTTCTTGCATTTCAAATACTTTAGTTAACTTACCAAAAGTATCCCTTAATTCTCCATCCGGACTAACTCTCCACACTTCTTTTATACCAACAAGGTTTCTTTTTGTTTCGTCATCACCAAATTCTTCACCAATATGTATAAGTAAATCTATGTTCTGAAGCAATTCGGTTTTAGCTTTTTGAATCGCTAGCAACGTACATTGTGCTCTATATTTTCCATAATATTTACTCGTATGATCACAAATAACAATCGCATCATAAGCTTTGCAAAACGCATCTAGCATTTCAGTCTGCATTTTATTCCAATCGCTATGTCCGCCAATTAGAACTGCAATTTTCTTTGCCGTAATACTAGGAATATCTTCTTCGGCAAAATACCTGTCGATTTTTCTCACATAAGGAAGTGTTTTTACAGAAAAATCAAATTTTCCAGCATTCCAAGGCATATTAATATGAACTGGTCCATAATCTTTTCTCTTCAGTTCAAGAATGGCCTCATTGATTCTCAATTCACTTTCCTTCCAATCATTCTCATCCTTAATGACAGGTAAATTTATTTTCTTTTTCATCGTATCAAGCGGAGAAACACGCCTGTCAATAACCTGCGGTTCAAGTTGTCCAATGTATTTGTAGTCATGGAGTCCCGTAACAGCAAGAATGGGTAATTTACGATGAAAAGCCTCCGTCAATCCCGGATAATAATCCCTTGATGCAGTCGCCTCAGTGCATGTGATCACAACAGGTTCATTTGTTTCAGTAGCCAATCCACATGCCATATATGCAGCACTTCTCTCATCAACACAAGAGTACATTTCAAAAAAATCATCGTGCTGCAAACTTACCATTAATTCAAGATTTGTGGTACCCGGAGAAGCAATCACGCGTTTTATTCCATGAGCTTTTAATAAAGCCACTAAAATCTGAACATTCTCGTTCGAAGAATAATAAAAATCCATTGTTTCTCTCTCCTTTACATTTTTCTCATAACAACTTATTCAGTTTTTATACATTTATATTTTTACCAATTTTTTATTGCTAATTTCATCGCTGATTAATTCGAATATCACAATAATGACTGGTAAAAATATGCTTGTCTTTTGCGTTAATACTAAAGACAGTGTCACATCTGAAACAAGCAAATATACCATAATAGCTAATGCATAACTATATCTGGATGCCTGAGCAGCTTTAATAACACATGACGTTACTTTTAACATTCTCCTATACATCCATAGCAAAATACCAATTAACAACAGCCCTCCATTGACTAACGTTCCCAAATATCCTATGTCATCCAAGTAATATATACCTATCTTTGAATGCACTATGGAAGAATAGGGTGAATTAATAGCATCACTAAGGCCTCCCATTCCCCAGAAAACACTTGAAGTAAACTGTTCCCAATAATAAGATACTTCCTGTATTCTTATGACAGTACTGCCGCTTTCGCTGCCTGTTATACTAAAGGATTCTATTAGGTAACTAATCGAATTGTTACTTACCAAAACCAATAGAAGTATTCCAAGAACTCCTACGCTTATTACCTTTTTTTAGAATTATCAGGACCAAATTAATAATGTTACAACCAAACCACAAGCCAACGCAATTAATTGCATTCTTGTTTGCTGGACAAATACTACATCAAATAGTCCGATAAAAAGAACTAAGCAAGGAAGTATTTTTCGCGTAACTTTCTTCGTATACACCATATCAAAATTATATAATATCATCTTATTTGCCATGCTCCCTAATTCAAACGAATTCTGGAATTTCGACTTCTAATAGCTCCTGATAACATATCCTGAAAGCCTAAAATAAGATTTTCATTCATCATATAAGCAATACCCTGAGCGGCAACAATTACAAGCCAAACCAGAAGAATCCAGTTAACTCGCCTTAAAAAACATTCCATTCCTTCCATATCATTAATTGAAATAGCTAACGGTAATGTCCATAAAAGAACTAATATATTGTAGCAACTTAAATATGTAACATTTATTGGCTGATTACTATATTTAATAATTGTAAAAACAAACAATGTAATAAATACAATAATCACATACATATTAAAATTTTTTAGTCTTCTAAAACGGTTGATTTTCCTACTTGTGTAAATGCATCTTAGTAGAACAAATAATAACAACGCTACCGTTCCAGGTACTAATCTTCTATGCAATACATTTTGCAGAGAATCTGGATACTGAAACACATAAAAAAATGCAAATCCAAAATCGCACAAATAAATATAATATTTTTATTCTTTCATGTTTTCCAATTTTCACACCAGTCACCTCATTAAACCTAGTAGACTCATGTGAATTGTCCATACGCTTCAGAAAAATTATTTTCTCAAATACCCATTAGTGAGTTTCTTATAAACTGAAAACAGGGCTAATAGAATATAAAAGAATTGTATTTCTTCTGCTGCGGCGCATGAAAACAATTCAATGATATATCCTATTGTCAACACCTGCATAGTGTCTTTGAACGTAATACCCCTCCCCGATTCAAAAAGGGTATTTATTTTCTCTGAAACATTTTTTATACAACCTAAAACAAAAACAATAAATCCAGAAAGACCTATAATCCCTGATTGATACAAAATATATAACCACTGATTTTCAATAGAACTCTTTATCGCTGTCCAAGAATATATACCGCTTGTTCCAGAATAAGAGTATCGAAAAGGTGTATCATATCCCATACCAAACAATAAATTATCCTTTACCTTTTCATAAACCCAAGACCAGAGAAGTAACCGCTCTCCCACTCCTCCCACGGTATTATTATCTTTGCCTGTAATATTCGCAATAATCGGAGCAAACATATCTTCTACAAAATTAACCAAAGAAAAAACTTCTTTCGAGTAGAATATTGCTCCCATCACAGCTATTATTATTGCCAATAGTAATTTTTTTGATGCCCATGCAATTCCTTTTTTTCTCGCTAAGATTAACTGTGATACAACACCAACAACTATTGCGGCGCGGGACATTGTTAATAACATCGCGGCACCAATTATCCAAAATTGAAATACCCTGCCCACTTTCTTTCTACCAGTATACATTCTATACGCTGCCAAAAGCCAAGCCATATTAAGGAACATTGCATTGTTAATCGAAACAGTAGACAATCCATGACTCCTATAAAAACCATATCTCGGCTCATTCGCTCCGGTTAAAGATACCGATCTTTGAAATAATAAGTCATAAACATTAATTCCTGCGAAAGACTCTATAATACAAAGTAACGCATAAACAGTGAAACATATTACTATAAATCTAATAGTTTTTTCAAAGATCACCATCGAATTCACATTACATTTCACTATAAAAGGCGCTGCGATAAAAAAAGCAATAAAAGCAATTAATAACCCTAACGTACCAGCATAATAATGTATAATATAGCTTAATACTGTTGTAATTGCGTATATACAACAAAATATGTCCAACCTCATTTCAGTTTTCTTTAATGAAGAAAACAGCATTAATATTAAAACAAAAAGATACGGTCGAACACTCGTGCCATTTGTGGGAAGAAATTGAATCAATATCAAAACCATCATTATTAATTCTTTTTTTGAAATCAATAACTTTTTGTAACTCACACACTCCACCTCATCGCAACAGTTTCTCTAATTCTGCTTCCATCTTACAATTCATCATATCCGCATTTTTTATTGATTCAACCGCACATTTGCTTAATCTTTTATAGTCATTGATGTATTGTATGGTTAAATTTATTGCCTGTTCTGTTGACAAGCAACATAAATCAACAATATAGTTATATCCAATACTTTGGAACAATCCAGTAAATTTCCGACTATAGGCACTTGGAATTGTAGCTACCCCACTAGACAAAGCACCGATTGTTGCATGCATTCTTGCACCGATGAATATATCCATCCCAGAAATCAATGTTTTAGCTTCAACAGGAGTATGGCATTGGCTGTGATAAATAGCTCCATCAATGCCACTCAGACAATCAATTGCTTCATTTCCGACATGCGAAATCAAATGTATTTCATATTTGTTTTGTTTTTTAATCCAGTCAATTAATCTCATAAGATATTCATCATAATTTGTTTTCAACTTATTTGAAAAATCACTATCATCGTTTTTCCTCTTACAAAGCAAACCTGACGGATTAATACCAATTTTAATTTTGTTGCTTTTAATATCAGCCTTATTATAAGGAAGTAAAAATGCGAGATCTGTTGTAAGGATAATATCCTTTTCACAGAAAGATTTTACATATTGTAATGATAATTTATCTCGGGTCATCACCAAAAAGGCATGTTCAATAATTTCCTTGGCATACGCTTTTACTTTTTCGTCTTCAAATGGCCCATATGTCTGAGGTCCTAATACAAGTGGAACTCCCAGCTTTTCTATCGCCTTCTTCACTGTTGACCACATATAAAATCTATCTTTCCCATAGATATCAGAAAAGCTATCACCCTGTGTCAAATCTATGGCAAAAGCACACTTCTTTAGTTGTAAAATAGAGCCATATGTTTTTTGTCCCCATTTAATAGTCCGTAAAGTCTTATAAAAATTATTGAATTGCAACACAGGTTCTGGAAAGCATAAAATTCTCTCTATATCTATGTCTAAATTATTAGATATTTCAACAATTTTTTCTTCACTATTCAACGTAACGAAAAAATTATATGTAATCATAACCTTATTTTTTTTCCCTATTTTCTCCATGACACTAAGTAAAGAATATGTTAAGGCCATGCATCCCATGTTAGGATTATCAAGTTCACATCCAAAGAGTGCAATGTTTATAGATCTCACAGTTTATCTCCTTTTTCCAGTCTTTCCAGCAATCAGGTCACAATATGCTTCTAGTACAATTTTTATGGTGAATCTTTTTTGTATTATATACTTTGTATATCTTAACGTGTTATATATTACACTGGTAGTTTTCTGTACCCCTGTCTGATATTTAAAGAAAGCTTTATAATCGTTTCTAATCATATAATACTGAGTATTTTCACTAACCTTTACATTACCTGTTGATGCTCCGACTTTATGATATATCACAGATGAAGGATAATAATACATCTTATAACCATGTTTCATAACTCTTAAGCAATATTCCAAATCTTCGGAATACAGAAAAAAATCTTCATCAAGAAGCCCTACATTTTTTATCACCTCAGAAGATATTAGCATCATACAGCCAGTAACAAACGTAACTTCTTCATTATTCTCATATTGTCCTTTGTCCTTAACCTCATTACCACGCTGAATTACTTTTCCAATACTACGCTTGATAAACCCGCCTGCATACCACAACGTATCCGGATTGTCATAATATAAAATTTTACCTATTGCTAAACCACAATTTGGGTGATCCATATAACTTTGCATGAGTTCATCAAGAAAATTTTCAGTTACGATTGTATCATTATTTAGCAGCAGAACATAATCATATCCATTCTTCATTGCATACTGAATCCCAATGTTATTGCCGGAAGAAAAGCCCAAATTATCGCCTGCTTCTAAATATGTAGCATGTTGCTTCAGATAATCTATTGTATCCGTCTCTGTATTTCTATTTGAAGACGCATTATCCACAACAATAATGTGATAATTATATAATGTCTTAATTTTTAGAATACTTTCCACACACTCTCGTGTGTCCGCAAATCCGTTATAATTTACCAAAATTATAGCTATCTTGTCATTTTTCATACTGCCGTCATCCTATTTCTTCAGCTAATGCATAAACTATACCACTATACTCTTCAAATGCCCGATCAAAATCATACTTTTGAGAAATCATATTTAAAGAATTTCTTGAGATAGCTCTTATATCTATCTCGCCTTTCACAATAGCCCGAATTGCTTTTTCATAATCTTCCGGAGTTTCGCAGTGCAAATAGGATTCTCCATCTACCGCATCAATCCCTTCAATACCCACGTTATTCGTAAGTACTGGTATACCCATTGCCATTGCCTCAAGAACCTTGATTTTTATTCCGGCCCCTAAAACTAAACTTGCAACCAAGCAAATAGATTTTTCAAAATAAGGAGTTACATCATCTATAAAACCTGTTACCACAATTTGATCTGATTCACGTTTTAAAATTTCTTCCTGTGGTTTATTGCCTACAATAACAAATCGCAATCCCAAATCCTGTATTCTTGGCATAACATTATCAATAAACCATAATGCGCTTTTTGAATTCTCATCACGATTCATTGCACCATAAAATAACAGGTCTTTCATTTCCGGAATTCTGTTTACTTTTTGCGGCTTTGAAAAATAGGGGGGCAGAATTCCAATCTTACTATCTTCAAAAGATTCCTTAAGAAGGAGATTTTTATCTTTTTCATTTAAGACAAATATAACATCACACTGTCTGGCCGCTTTCAGTTCATTTTTTTTAATACTCTTAAATCGGATAAAATCATACATCTTCTTAATCGGATTATTGTCTGTTTTATATCTCCGCTCCAAGCCTAAAAAAGTAACATCATGTTCTGTTGCAATGTATTTTGCATCTGGAAAATAATTTTTAATAGTATCGATGTATAAAAGTATCCACGTCCACTCTAAACTAATAACATCCGGCTTATAGCCTGACGCTTTCAGTTTTTTTAAGATTTCTCTTATCTGATCATATATCTCTTTTGTCAACACATTTCCATATTTATAAAACGGATTTACTTTTGAATTCATACTTTTCAAATAAGAAAAATACTTAGCTACTGTATTTTCTGGCGTTGATACTGTATATAGAGTCATATTAGGATTTACCGTATCCAAATATTTTTTTTCGTCTGGAAGGACCTTGGCAATCAGCGTAATCTCATTATTTTTATCTTCTATAAAACGGTTAATGTAATAATTGAATATCTGTCCACCTGCATGTGATACTTTTGCAAAAGGTAGACTCATTGAAATAAATAACAATTTACGCTTCATAGGAACCTCCAGTTAATCTCTTATAACAACCACAAGAAATTTAAATATTTCTAATAATTTCAATAAAACTATATTATGAATGTTTCTATACTCTTTTAAATATATTCTAAATCCACCTAAACTTATGGATGCTTTTCTTATTTTGCTCATTGTTGAAGACACAGTTACCGAATGGTTGTGAATTACCTTCGATTTGCCATAAAGCCAGCATTCATAACCTTGATTTAATAACCTTTCTGCCAGAATATCTTCCTCTCCATACAAAAAAGTTCTTTCATCCATATAATTCACATCCTGAACTGCTTTAGCACTTAACAGCATGCAGCAACCTTGGGGACGATATATTTTCACAATTTGATCAGAATTTAATGTTTTTCGCCGTTTATGAAACTGTACATAACCGAACGATAAATCCCACATCGTTGGTCTTTCAAAAAATTGTAACTCTTCATTACCTAAAGGCTTTATAATTTTAGGAGAAACAGCTCCTATTTTTTTATTACCTTCGCAAAGATTGACCATCTTGTCGATGAACTCATTATCTGTAATAAGAATATCATTATTCATGACAAGTATATACTTTGATTTCAGTTTAATCGCCTGCTTAATTCCTAAGTTATTTCCAGCTGCATAGCCAGAATTTATCGGATTAGCAATAAAAAAATATCCCTTTTCATGAGATTTTTCTTCTAGTATTTGAGCCGATTCATTTGGAGAAGCATTATCAACTACAATTATGTCATAATTCCTATAGCCTATCTTCATCTTAGCCATATCTATTAAATTTAATGTATCCTGATAGGTCAGATAATTTAATATTAGAATTGATACTTTAGGTTCCATTTTTATTCCTCTTTTGATATTTTAATGCCATTCCCAAAATTTTCCTGTCATCTACTAGATATCGCTTTGCCATCCGTTTCGGATCTTGAGTAATTCTAAATAACCATTCCAGCCCGTGGTCAGACATCCAACGCGGCGCACGCTTAATATTCCCAGCCTCAAAGTCAAAACTTGCGCCAAGACCGAGGGAAATAGGAACTTCTAGATCTTTGCAGTGATGGTACATAAACTTTTCCTGCTTTGGGCAGCCCAGGCCAACAATCAGGATATGTGGCTCTGCCTCTTTGATCATTGCCTTAATTTTCTCCATCTCTGCCGGGTTATTTTCAAACCCGAACGGCGGGGAATATGTACCTACCACTTGAAGTCCTTTATATCTTTTCGTAAGATTCTCGGCCGCTTTTGCAGCAACTCCCTCGGCTGCACCGAGAAAAAACATTCTATGCCCTTTCCTTGCTGCCAAATCGCATAGAAGCGGAAACAGATCCGACCCGGATATTTTCTCTTTGATCGGTGTACCATACCATTTTGCTATCCAAAGGAGCGGCTTACCATCTGTCAGAATTAAAGAAGCATTCTTATAGACAGCCTGCAATTCCTTGTTTGTTTCGAGCTGTACAATATGATCTACATTGGGAGTTACCACATAAGCGCTCTTATTTTCTTTTATTAAGCCATCAATAGCCTGCAACGTTTCTTTCATCGTCAGGTTATCAATTTCTGTATTCATAAATTTCATTCTCGCCATTTTGTGCTTTTCCTCCCAAAAGATTATTAACAACGTATTTTTATCAATCCAGCTTCCCCAATCACCATGCATCTCCCGATCCCGGCCGGGATAAACACGGTCTCTCCTTTACTGAACCTTAACGGTTTCAACTCCGCATCCATTGTTTCCACCTGACCATATCCATCCAGGCACATTAGAATCTGAAATGATTCTTCCCTCACAGAAAATGAAAATCCTTTCGTTACCTGAATCCGCTCCGCTTCAAAATATTTGCAGCGGCATAGCAGTTCTCTTGAGCATCCGGCGTAATATTTCACCATCCTCGGCTTCTGCTTTACGTCCGGCGCGACTCCCATATTCATGACCTGGACAGCCTTGTCAAAATGTAATTCGCGTTTCTTACCGTTTTTATCGACTCTGTCATAATCATAAACACGATAAGTCACATTTGAGCTTTCCTGTATCTCTGCAATCAGTATCCCTGCACCTATACCATGTACCGTCCCTGCTGGGACGTAAAATACATCGCCTTTGTGGACTTCCGCTTTCTGCAGGTGCTTGTCTAAAGTTCCGGTCACAACCGCCTCTCTTAATATCTCAGGGGTCACCTTATGCCGGAATCCGTAAATCAGCTCTGCGCCTTCGTCTGCATCAATGACGTACCACATTTCCGTTTTGCCGTTCTGATGCTCATATTTCCTTGCATACTCGTCATCAGGATGCACCTGGACGGACAGATCCTGTTTCGCGTCGATAAATTTAACCAGTACCGGCAGCTTTCCATCTGCAACTTTTGTTCCTATATATTCCGGGTGCTGTTCCAGCACTTCAGCTAAATTCTTCCCCTTGAACTCACCATTGCCTACAACACTTGGCCCATCTGAATGGACGGAACATTCCCAGGTCTCCGCAAGCGGAGTCAGGTCAATTCTCTTCCCATATTCATCCCGAAGTCTTGTGCCGCCCCACAGATAGTCTTTTCCGGCAGGCAGTAATTTCAATATCTCCATCTGCTATACCGCCTGTCATTTCATTGGAAATTTGATTTTGTCTCCGGCGCTGATTTCATCGCCTATCTGCACCTCTATGATGTCCAGAGCAGTAATAGCTTCCACTCTGTGCCTGCAGCCCGCCGCAATAGTGATCACATCGCCAGTGCGCAGCATCTGTTCCATGCCATCCACTACTGCCTTACCCTTACCGGAGACAACCGTCCAGACTTCTTCCCGGTAGTTATGCATATGGTAGGTCATGCTCTCCCCAGCTTTCATGGACACCTTGACAGTCATAGAACCAGGCTGCACATCCATGACCGTATATGTACCCCAGGACTTCTCCGCATACATTGCTTCTGTCTCGATTTTTTCCACATACGGTTTCATGTATCCGCTTCGTTCCTTATCCGAAATCAGGATACCGTCGCCGCTGGCCGCAATGATCATGTCCTTACAGCCCATGCAGAGGATCGGAATGTTCAGTTTATTCACCACGTTGGTGTTTTCACAGGTTTCATCCAGAATGACCTTGCCTTTGGTCTTGTCCGCCATAACCTCGGCCATCATGTTCCAGGTGCCGACATCCTTCCAGTCTCCGCTGTAACGCAGAACCTGAATGCTTGGCTCCTTCTCAACCACTGCGTAATCGAAACTGATTTTTGTCAGCGTATCATATTTATTGAACAGATCACGGTAATCCTCGAATTCAATCATGCTGTGGGCTTTGTTCAGCAGATAGCCCAGCTTAAAAGCGAAGATGCCTGCGTTCCAAAGGGCACTCTGCGCAAGATACTTCTTAGCGGTTTCCGTATCCGGCTTTTCTTTAAACTCCTTGACCTTGCTGACGTTCTCGCCATTCTCCGGGATAATGTAACCATACTTCTCGCTCGGATAGGTTGGCTCAATGCCCATCAGAGTCAAGTTTGCGCCGCCCTGTTCCGCCAGCTCCTGCAACTTCTTAACTGCTTCGTAATAGGTGTTGTCCACATACGGATCGACCGGGCAAACCACAACCGCCTCATCTGCCCCAACCCCCAGTTCATCATGGAGATAAGTCGCGGCCAATGCAATGGCCGGAAAAGTGTCACGGCGACATGGCTCTATACAGATAGAAGCCCTTTCACCCAACTGATTCTTAATGGTGCTTACCTGCGATTTACTGGTCGCAATCGTAATTTTGGCATCTGCGTCTACCGTTGTAATCTGTCGGTAAACTCGCTGCACCATAGACTCATACTCTCCATCATTTTGGAACAGCTTGATAAACTGTTTGCTGCGGACATCATTGGAAAGAGGCCACAGACGCTTGCCTGAACCACCGGAAAGTAAAATAATATTCATACGTCTTATCCTCCTCATTTCAATCCCAGCTTTGCCTGAATCGTATCCTGAATCTCTATCAGTTTCTTTTCTGCCTCAGCCTTATCTGGACCCTTGATGCTGTAATAAATCTTGATCTTTGGCTCTGTGCCGGAAGGGCGAACCGCAATCCATGAACCATCTTCCAGAACATATTTCAGAACATTAGAAGTCGGCAAAGTTCCGAATCCTTCTTCTGCTGCAACTGGAGTGCTGAAATCTGTAACAGATTTCGTCCCCGCAAACGGAGAGCCGGAAGCACGAAGTTCAGTCATCATCGATCCGATCTTCTCAAGACCGTCCTTCCCTTTCAGAGTGAAGCTATCCAGTGCATCACGGTAATAACCGTATTCGGTATAGATTTCATTCATCTCATCCAACAGTCTCTTACCATTTGCTTTTACTTCCGCAGCCATCTCACAGATCAGCAAGCTGGAAACAACCGCATCCTTATCACGGGCATGTGTTCCTGCAAGATAGCCATAAGATTCCTCATAGCCAAACAGGAAATCGTAATCCTGCTCCCTATTGCCTTTGATTTTCGCCTGTTCAAACTGTGTAATCTTCTCACCAATAAACTTGAAACCGGTTAAAGTAGAGAACACTCTAATGCCTTGTTTATGAGCTATGTCTGCACCAAGTTCTGAAGTCACAACAGTCTTTACTACAGCCGGATAGGAGTACATGTTCGCATCCATATGGTTCAGGACAAAATTCATCAGAAGTGCGCCAACCTGATTCCCAGTCATTAACTGATACTCGCCATCCGCCACTTTCACGGCAATTCCTACACGGTCACAATCCGGATCAGTTCCAAGTACTATATCCGCATCTACTCTTTTCGCCTTTGCGATGCCAAGCTCCAATGCCCGGCGGTCTTCTGGGTTTGGAGAAACAACAGTCGGGAAGTTTCCATCAGGAACCACCTGTTCCGCTACAGCTTCAACCTGTGTGAATCCATCCAGACGCAGTGCTTTCTGTACCGGCACATTTCCTGTACCGTGGAGTGGTGTGTAAACGATTTTTAAATCTGCTTTTGCCGCGGTATTCTCATACCGGCTCTGCTTCAAAACTGCATTCACAAAATTGTCTGTCACATCGACCATGCTGATAAGGGAGTCATCACTGGTAAAATCTATAGAACGGTAATCCGTCACAGCATTTACATACTCTATTACCTGTTTCGCCTGCCAGGGAACAAGCTGGCATCCAAACTCGTCATATACTTTGTAACCGTTGTACTCTTTCGGATTGTGGCTTGCAGTTACAACCACACCAGCCAGTGCATTCCAGAATTTCACAGAAAAACTGAGCTGTGGTGTAGGACAAGCATGTGCATGGAGATAAACACGAATCCCCATACCGCTCAGCACATTTGCGGCAGTACGGGAGAAGAATTCACTATTATTACGGGTGTCGTAACCAATTACTACGCCACGCTCTTTGCAAGCATCTGCTCCATAAGTATCAAGGAGATAATTTCCATGTCCTTTTGTGGCTTTACCAACCGTATATTTATTCATGCGGTTCGTTCCCGCACCCATGATTCCCCGCAGACCACCTGTACCAAACTCCAGATTACGGTAAAATCTATCTTCAATTTCTTTTGCATCTTTTTCTGGATCAAGCGCGTTAAGTTCAGTCCGAATTGATGAATCAAAGAACTCATTCGTTTTCCAGAAATTATATGCTTCTAAATAATCCATAATCTACTCCTCTTTTCATCCGGCAAAACACCGGAAAACCTGTATTTTTATAACTCACTGTGGTCATCATTCTCCTAACAACTCCCACAGCAGAAAATCTTCCTTAATAATTCCTGTGTTCATCATTCGCTCTGTGATGTTGGTGTCATTCGCGCTACAATGTTAAGAACATTCGCGCTACTGTGCAACTTTTCTCCCAAACACAGCCTGTGTAGGACTTCATCACATCTATAGATACCCTCGCCGCCCTCACAAAATCCACTGATTTCAAAGTGCAAACCTCGTATCTTCTACAACTCATGTAAAAATCCACTGAATCTGTCATGTAAACCTCATCGACTGCTATACTTTCAAAAACTGAAATTATAGGGTAGACCCCATCTATTGCTACACTCACACGCTAAAATTCAATGTATCACCCAGTCCTCTTCACGCCACTGATTTTATAGGGTAGAGATTTACGCACCTCTCTTCATTCCCATTTTCAGCACTCAACTTTGCATTCATCAATTCATCTTCATCAATCAACATGACAAAATCATCAGACTTTCTAAGATCACACTGCCCCTTTTCCAGCTCCCACAATCTTCACTGTCTGCCAGAGTATCTTGATATCCATACTCAATGTCCATTCTTCGATATATTTCGCATCCAGGGCAACGACTTCTTCAAAGTCCACAATATCGCTTCGGCCACTTACCTGCCACATTCCGGTAATCCCTGGTTTCATTGCGAGGCGCTTCCGGTGTCGGATTCCGTATTGCATATATTCATCCACCGTTGGAGGTCTGGTACCTACAAGGCTCATCTCTCCTTTTAAGACATTCCAGAATTGCGGCAATTCGTCGATACTGCTCTTTCTTAGGAAGTGTCCGATTGGAATAATTCTTGGATCATTATCCATTTTGAACATCAAGCCATGCATCTTATTCTGTGCCATCAGTTCTTTCTTTCTCTCTTCCGCATCCGGGTACATGGTACGGAATTTATAGATTTTAAAGGTTCTTCCATTGCGCCCTACTCTTTCTTGTGAGAAGAAGACAGGTCCGGGCGATTGATGCTTGATAATTGGTCCAAAGATAAGGAATGCAATCCCCGTTATAACAAGTCCTACCAACGCCCCACAGATATCCATAAGTCTTTTCATCATTGTCTGCCACGGGCTGGCGAATTTCATACTGGAAGACAATACTACATATTTCGCAAAGGAATGTACTTTTTTATTCTCCATACTGGATGTAAACTGTGCCAGATTCACATGTACGACGAATCCCATACTTACCAGAAGATTCGCAAGTTTTTCAGCACTTTCTTCATAACCTTTCAGATCTATGAACACTTCATCAATCACATGTTCGCGTACATACTGCACAATCTGATTTTTTCCTGCGACGATTGGTATTTTGTAGATTGTCTGCCCTGTCTTGTCCGCGTTATCGTATAAAACAACTGCTTCAATGCGATAATCACGGTATGGCTGAAGTAATCCTTCCACGACATCTTTTGCTCTTTCATCGGTGGTTACTACCATAATCTTGCGAGAATCTTTGTTTTCACGGATTCGGATACGAAGGATTCTTTTCCAGATTAATCTGGCTGCTGTCATAATGCATACACTGATCGGATACATAGATAGAATTACGATTCGGGAATATTCACGGGACTGCTTGATTGCGAACATCCACACAATAAGGCCTACAACTATCCACATGCAATGAATCATTACCTTTTTCAATTCTACAAGATAGCCTCTCCGTATGATTGACTCGTAGCTATTACTGAAGAATACAACACAGATATTCATGATGATAATCATCACCGTCAGAGTCCTGTAGATTTCCGGAAGGAAGATTCCACCCTCAATATTATTTCGAACCGCATATGCAATTAAAAAACTAATCTCCAAAGACAGGATATCGATCAGCATAAAATCAAGATGTTTTATCCAGCCTTTTACGATCTCCTTGTACATTCATACACCCTCTTATGTATCACTCTTTCTCTAAAACTTCTTCTCTTATATTCCTTTATTTTCCTTCAAGCACCTGCTGCATCTTCTTAGACAATGCCGCATCCACGGCATCGTCTGGCCACATGACATACAATAACTGTGAGCCTGATGAGAAGCATGCCTGATTATCGCCTGTGCCGGTTGCTGCCTGAGACTCTATGGTCCAGTCCGCACCATCTGATAACTGCATGTTAATGAATTTCGCCATCTCATCCTGCGTCATATTGGTTTCCACACTGTCACCAACTGTATCTATGATTTGGCTTGCGTTCATCAGTATCGCCGGAGACATTGCTTTCTTCAGGATAGCGGTTAAGACTGCCTCCTGATTCTTCCCTCTCTGATTATCTCCGTCTTCGAAGCTGTAACGTTCTCTCGAGAATCCAAGAGCTGTCTCTCCATCCATGTGATTGATGCCCTGTTGAATCTGGTATTTTCCATGTGTGGTTGTAAATGTATACTCCGAGTTCACATCTACACCACCAAGAGCATCTACAATCTTGATCAGAGAAGTGAAGTTCACCCTTGCATAATAGCTGATATCAATTCCGTATATATTTTCCAGGGTTGCCATGGACGCATCTACACCATAGATTCCGGCATGTGTCAGCTTATCTCTGGATTCACCAGATATATTCGGAATTGTGACATAATAATCCCTTGGTGTCGTTGTCAGAAGAATTTGTTTTGTATTCGGATTCACTGTCATGATAATGTTGACATCGCTTCGACTATTGGTTGTAATCGGACCGGACACATCAATTCCACTGATATACACATTGAATGGCTCTTCTATATTGGTCTCTTCCTGTTCAATCTCTGTATCGATTCCATACTGATATAAGATTCTTACCTGCTCCGAATAATCTTCAATGGATTCTTCAATAATCCCGGTAAATGCTTCATTATAGATAGCTGCTTCCACCTTACCAGCAAGCAGAGCTTCCGCTTCTTCGACCACCGTGTCATACTCTTGCAGATTAATATCCCTGCCCACCGAAGACTCGATGTCTTTAATCATCAACTGATTATTCTCCTGATCCACGGATGTCTGAGAACCGAAGCGATAATTTTTGGCATCTTTCAGACTCTGTGCTGCATTGTCTTTCTTAACTACCACGACCATATTGTCTGTCTTATAGGTAGCTCCACCAACCGTTTTCATCATGGATGTTGTCTTCATAAGATAGACCGTGCCAATTCCCAGAATCATAATCAAAAGAATACTGATCAATATTCCGATTCCATGTGCTACTTTTGGTTTCAGATATTGCAGGTCGAATGTAATTACGAACAGGACCAAAAGAAGAACAATCAATACGGCAAGATAGATTCCGGGAATCATGCCGCTGTTCCACAGAACCGCGGCAAATATAACGGATACCAGCAGCTGAAGTACTGCAATCAGCTTTCCTGCTATATGATTGTTCTTACTCTTATGCTGTTTTTTCTTATGCTGTTCCATCTTTAGTCATCTCCTCTATTCCACAGTTAATGTTACGATTTGTGGATCTGATGTATTCCCATCGCTGTCACTCACATAATATCGAATCTCATACGTCCCTGGTGCCTGTGTGTTATACTCTCCTTCTGCATGAATATGTTGATATAATATATCTGCACCATCTTTATCATCTACAACGCCCCACACAACACTGATTGGGTCAAATATATCTCCTGCCCGGATCTTCACGCTCTCTGTCACCAATGCCATAGCCGGCCGGCCTCCATCCGGCTGAATGTCCGGAGTTCCTTCTGCCTGCGGAACTCCGTAACCATCTTGAGTAGCTTCTGCGGAAGTCTCCTCTGTTGTATCTTCCATAACTTCTTCTGTTGAAGCAGACTCTCCTATCGTATCCTGTGAACCATCTTCATTCTTATAATACTGAATTGTCCTTCTTGCACTTCCGACGTTATTACTTGTATCAAGCACTCCGTAATAGACAATCGCATGACCATCGTCTATAGGTAATATCTTGTCAATAAATATCTGTTCCGTAATATCTCCATCTTTATTGTCTGTTGCTGTTACACCTTCCAGAAGTATAGATTCATCTTCCCCCTCAGTGAAAGTTATATCCATATCTTCCACCTGAATCACCGGTGCTTCTCCGTCATGCTTTGTTCCTAACATATAACAGATGATCACCAGAATGATGCAGCCTGCAGTAAGTGCAAATACCAGTCCTTTTTGTTTCATTCTTTTTTTCCTCTATTATTTACCGTAATCTCCATAGTAATTTCCATAGTAATTACCGTAGTATTTATTTTGTTTCATATCTACTTTATTTAAGACAACTCCCAGAATTGGACATCCAGTCTTTTCCAGCTGGTCTTTCACACTCTTAGCGAATTTACGGCTGATTGTGTTTGCTGAGATTACCAGAACAGATGCATCGCAACAACGTGCAATGACAGCGCTGTCGATGACGCTTCCGAGTGGCGGCGCATCGATAATAACATAATCATATGCTTTGCGCGCTCCTTCAATCAGCGCTTCCAGACGCCTCGTTCCCAACAGTTCTGCCGGATTCGGGGGAACAATTCCTGCAAAGATAACAAATAAACCTTCCTGCTGTGTCTTCACAATGACATCTGATACTTCTACACGGCCAGAAAGGAAATGGCTCAATCCCTTTATCTCTCCATGTACATGATGGCGTCCGACTAACACAGACTTTCGAAGATCCCCATCTATAAAAAGGACCTTTTTACCACCTTCCGCGAAGGACATTGCAAGAGATAACGACACTGTACTTTTTCCTTCATTCGGAGTACAGCTGGTGAACATGATCACCTTTTTGTCTGACCCGGAAAACTCTATATTCGTACGAAGCGATTTATACGCTTCATTGCTTCGATAATCCTGTTCTATATTTCTTAGAATCACTTCCTGCATCTTTTTTCTCTCCTATCTCTTTCCATTCTTCACAGACTTCTTCTGCGCTGGTCCTTTTACTTTCTTAGGCTTCTGCACTTTTCCCTTGATTGGGATAGAAGTCAGGACATTCAGGCCCAGATACTGTTCCACATCATCTGGATTCTTAATGGTATCATCCCTTAGGAATATGAATATCAGAATCGCCAATGAAAGGAACACTCCCAATGCTCCGCCGAGCACCATGTTCTTTTTTAAACTTGGTGAGGAAGGTTCTTTCGGCAGATTTCCATCTTCAATGGTATCAACAGATTCTGCATGCATGATTTCCTTAATCTCACTGCTTACTGTCTCACGCAGAGTATCCGCAATTTCTTTGGCTTCTTTTGGATTATCACTTTCCACACTAATACTCAGGATTCGGGTATCTGTTGGTGTCTCAACCGTAATATTCTCCGCCAGCTCTTCCGGCTCCATATCCAGATTCAGGACAGCAATGACCTGTTCCAGCACCGGACGACTCTTAACTAATTCTGCATAATCCTTCGTCAACTGTGAGCCCGTCTGCAGATCACTGTAAGTCACCCCTGATGAACTGTCCTGGCGAGACAGTACATACATCTTCGTCACAGAAGTATACATTGGTGTCATTAATAATTTCGTACCTACAAACGCTAATAAAGCCGCCAGTATTCCTGACAGCAGTATAATATGAAGCTTTGACTTCAATACCATAAACAATTCAACCAGATCAATTTCAATTTCATCTTCAGTTATATTCTGATTCACCATATTATTTTGATTCATCTCACTTTACTTTCTTCAGCATTTCTTTTGCATTGCTGAAAAATATCCTCCTCATATATTCCTCGCCATAATTTTTGCTGACATAACTCGCAGCTTTCCTCATGTGTGGAGCACGATGCTTCGTATCATGTGCATCTGTACCTACGCAGAACACCAGATCCCTATCCATCAGACTTCGAACGAATTTTTTACTTTTACGGCTGCTTTCACCAGTAATACTGCCGGAATTGATCTGTAGATAGATTCCCATGTCATGCAACTGCTTTGCCAGTTCAATATCTTCTGCAATACATACATATCGCTCTACATGGGCAAGAATGACTCGATATCCACTAAACTGAACTTGCTGAACCCCCTGCCTGATATAGTCATATGTAGCTGATGGTGAGAACTCCAGCAGGACATAGTTCCTTTTATTCATTGTTAATATCTGTTTTTCTTTGATTGCATTTACAACATCTTGTCCAAAATAAACCTCCGTGCCCAGATAGATACGAAACTTCTCATCAATCGCATGTGCTGCATCCCGCAGCAAGACAGCCTGCTTCCTGAGATTCTCCGCGCTCTCCTTCCCTCTATAAGGATGATGATGCGGTGTGGCAATAATACATCGGATTCCTTCACTGTAGGCAATCTTCAGCATAGTCGTCATCTCTTTGATATCTTTTGCCCCATCATCTACTCCGGGTAATATATGGCAGTGCATATCAATATATCCTTCCATATCTTCTACACCTCCATATTTGCATTTTCTATTTTTATATATGCAACCATATGGTAGCATAAATGAATAAAAAAAGCAATTCTTTGGTAGCATAATATTTTGAGGTGGTACTATGCATTTTCAGCGATTGGAAGATCTGAGGATCGATTCCGACAAAACCCAGGCGGATATAGCTGAGTATTTGAGCTGTCAACGTGAAGTATACCGAAGATATGAAAAAGGAACCCGTCAGATTCCGATCGATTTTTTGATTAAGTTATCCACCCTCTATAATGTAAGCATTGATTATCTAGTTGGTCTTACGGATGTAAAAAAGCCATACCCGAGAAATAAGCAACCCCAATAATCTACTTATCTCTTCGGTATGGCTTTTCTTTACATTAATAAATTTGCTATTCATATAGCAAATATTTCTGACAAATCTGATTTTTTGCTTCACGGATTTCATCTGCCCTCATTTTCAAATCCGTAATTATAAACTTAATCAATTTCGTACAATTTTCATATCTTCTTTCAGCCCTTTTGCAATGACTGAAGGTATTCCATTCAATACCCTCAGTCACCGCCGGGCTGACAGAAGAGACTACCTTTCCATTATTCTATATCTAATATAAGTTTCATCGCCCATGGCGGCACATCTACATCCTCATAATCTTCTTTCAGGAACACGAATGCTGTCTCATAAGGCGGCATCTTGGAAGGATAGATACCTTTCCCATCGGTAAAATAAAGCAGTCCTTTCAATCGTTCAAATGCATGTTGGCCCATCAGCTGTTCCACATAGGCAAATGCCGGACGAAAATCCGTTCCTCCTTCTCCTCTAAGCTCCAGATGCTCCATATATTTCTTTAATTCTTCTTCACAAGTCACCTTCTGATCCATCTGTATCTGGTCATCACACTGAATAATGTGAATATTTACTTTTCGAAAAAAGCTGTCATTTTCACTTAGTACACTGTATGTCTCTTCCAGAAATCTCTTCACCAATTCTCCAGAACAAGACATAGAAGTATCAACTACAATCGCGAATTCCTCTACCTTCTGAACCTCTTTCCACTCCTGCGGTTCAATCAACGGCATATTCCCGTACAGTGACAGACCATAACTATAGAAGACATAATCAAAGGAATCCTGATCGACTGCCATCTCCTCCTTCAATACTGAAAACTTCCGCAGAAACTGCCGATAATCCATCCGTTCCCGGTTCTCTACTCGTACCTGTTCTACCAGATTCCCCGCCTCTGCAGATGCTTCCTTGGAAAACGTCTCCATATCAGTCTCCATCTGCTCACTGATATCCTTCCACCTTTGTTCAATCTGCTCCTGCTTCTTCTGATCATCGTCGGAAGGCCAATAACTATGGTCATCCATACGGAATTCTGCTTCCATACGCACCATCTCATCTTCAGACAGTCCCCACCTTATCAGTACACCATATACCTTCTCTGCAGTAAGAACTTTCATCTCCTTGTGAAGTTTCCGATAAGTCTCCCTTCGAAGCCAGGAACGGCTCTTCAATACACAACGATGCTGCATACCATCAATCATAGATTCTGTCACAATATCACAGGCAAGATGATACAGCCGCTCTTCCCGCCCTCTTCTTCTGACCATATGCCGGAAGATTCCGTGAAGAACCAGATGAAGATATATCCGATTCACCTGTATCCGGTCTTCCCGATACAGTCCGCCCAGATACTGAGGGTGATAATACAGATAGAGTCCATCCGTTCCCATACCTTCTGAGCCCTCATCCATGACATATGCCAGACTGCTCAAGGCCACATCCATGAATCGCATCTTCAGATACAGCTCATTTCTGGCGACCTTCAGAATCTTCTGGCTGACCATATTCAATTTATCACCTGTCGTTAATTCTCTCTCCATAGATACTAAGCTTTCTCTATAATTCAAATGTCTTTTTCTTCTTTGGAAAGCATCGGTGCTTTTCATCCATAAGAAAACTCAACACTTCCGTCTTCTTCTCCTCTGTCGCCTTCTTCACTGCATGCTCCAGTGCTTCCGGCGTCCAATAATTCCCCAGAGACAGAAAATGAAGTCCTTCTATATCTTCTGCTGTAATCAGAACATCTGCTGCCACCTCTACATGTTCTCTAAGATAAACCTCATAAGCATCCTGCGCTGCTTTTGACAACTGATAAGGGTATCTTACCCGGTTCAGCACTAATTCCGCTGCTACATCCGGCTGCTCCTCCGCTACCGTATGGTACAACAGTTCATCATATTTCTTATAATCCAGCTTCCGATCATAGAAGCACTGACGATAATATCCTCCGGCGCCATGATGATGGGTCACCAGAATTCTTGCCGGCGTATTCTCCACAGCCTCTTCATAATGCTCTGGAAATAGTACTTGCGCCATTCCATTTTCATAATACAGCTTTGTGCGGATTGCATATCGCATCTCGTCTACAATTGATTTCAGACAGCATCGTTCTCCGTAGAAGAAATGAATCTCTACTTCTTCCAGATGGCATCCCGTCAGTGCGCCGCCTCCCAAGTCCAGCAGACTATCTGACAATATAAGCCTTTTCAGATTCCTGCAGCGATAGAATGCATATCTTCCAATCTCTCTTACCTGCGCCGGAAGCCAGATCTCAGTCACAGAAGTTCCACAGATTCTATTCCGCTTTCCCACAAGACTTGCATCTTCATGTTCCCAGACAGATACCCCTTCTTCCTCTTCACGATTTTCAGCAAACGCATAAGGGGCAATTCCAACAATTGGTACGCCATGAATCTCATCCGGCAGGATGATTTGTCCTTCGATACCATAACAACTTGTAATCACAATACCTTGATTCGTATCTTTATAATGAATCTCTGGGCAGATCTGCCCACTTCTCTTCTCCCACATATTCTCTGATTAATAATACCCTTTCCACATGTTCAAATACATATGCAGATTCGTCTCTATATATAGGCAGATTGTCTGTCTCAGGCTCTGTTCCTGTGGATTCTCTGCTGCAGCCATTACATACCGCACGCCACTTCTCCTGGCATAGTGATCTGCCTTTCGAAGATGCCACCCGTTCGTCACTACCACACAATCCCGAAAGCCACAATGCCTCATCAACTTTGCAGCATACATCAGATTATGATATGTACTGACCGCCTGTTTCTCTTCCAGAATATAATCTTCCGGTACTCCCAGTTCCATCGCATACTGCTTCATTGCCTCAGCTTCCACATATGCATTATGTACAGCAGCTCCAGACATAATCAGATAACGGACTTTCTTTTCCTTCCACAGTTCCACTGCTTTCTCCACCCTGCTCCTCAACAGATCAGAAGGGGTTCCATCCTCTTCTACCTGACATCCACAGACAACTGCACAATCATATTTATCCTGCTCCCAACACTTCTTCGGGGCACGAAACATCATACAAAATAAGCATCCATTCGTTGCTAATACTCCCGCTGCCAGCCATCCAATTCTATTCTTTAATCTCTTCATATTCTCTTCCTTCTTTCGTACTCCATGTATTTTACACTCTTTCCACTTTCTTTTCAAGGAAATAGGCACATATGATTCCATTCATGATTGTTTTCCAACTCTCATATATATATGATAACAATATTCTATGGAGTATCTATGCTGTCAATCCACCAATTCATCCGATATATCGGTATTCTTCTACTCTTCATATGTTGCTTTTTTGCCGGTCGGTTTGTCGCCTCCAGGCAAATCTCCTCTGACTCTGCCGACTCTCCTGTCTCTTCCACATCCGTCCTGCCAACAACAGAGAACTGGGGACTAAGCTTTCAGGAAGAGGGACAGCCACCAATCGCAAATGCAACTTTTGATGAATTAGAAAAATACAACGCATATTATGCCAAGGACACTGATGAAAAAGTCATCTATCTGACCTTTGACTGTGGTTATGAAAATGGCAATACTGTTGCTATCTTAGATGCCCTAAAGAAACATAACACACCCGCTGCCTTCTTCGTAGTTGGGAACTTCCTCTCTGACAACCCAGATCTAATCAGACGAATGGTCGAAGAAGGGCACATTGTAGGGAACCACACCTTCCATCATCCCGACATGTCCCAGATCTCAACCAAAGAAGCCTTTGCACAGGAATTAAAAGATGTAGAAGACTTGTATCAGGAGATCACCGGTAAAACCATGAACAAGTTCTATCGACCCCCGCAAGGTAAATACAGTACTGAGAATCTCCAGATGGCCAAAGATCTGGGATATCGCACTTTTTTCTGGAGTCTTGCCTACGTAGACTGGTACGAAGATAAACAGCCAACCAAAGAGGAAGCCTTCGATAAGCTTCTCACCCGGATCCATCCGGGTGCCATTGTTCTTCTTCACAGTACTTCCAGCACCAATGCTCAGATTCTTGATGAACTCTTAAGCAAATGGGAAGAGATGGGATACACATTCGAATCTCTAGATGAGATATAGACATACCTCGGAGTATTCTTCCATACTCCGAGGAGATAAAAAGGCTTGAAATCACAATGATAAACACGTATGATAACATTAATAGGAGGTCTATGATCATGACAACCCAAGAATTGGAATTTGCAATTTTCTGTATTGAATCGGTAGCTCAAGAACAAAAAACCGACGCCAAAGTAATATATCAGGCACTCACTCAAAAAAGTAATCTTCTCTATGACTATGTCATACCTTGCTATGACAGCCTCCATACGCAGAGTAAAGAATATATCGTAGATGATCTGATTCACATTATGCAAGAAAGAGGTGTCTTATGATTCTATACCATGGCTCCTATCAGATAATTGAACATCCTGATACCGAACATTCCAGAGAGCGTCTGGACTTCGGACAAGGATTCTATCTGACTCCTCTAGAATCTCAGGCTGTACGATGGGTACAAAAGTACAAACGCCAGGATCTTCCTGGAATTATTAACCAATATCAGCTCAATGAAGATAAGTTGCATGAATATCGCATCAAGACCTTTTTGCAATATGATTCTGAATGGCTCCGCTTCGTTGTACAGAACCGACAAGGACATATCTCATCTTCTGAATATGATCTGATTCGCGGCGGCATTGCCAATGATAAAGTATTCAATACTATTGAATTATGTCTGGAACACTTAATATCTGAAGAAGAAACACTAGGACGATTGCAATACCATAAACCGTCTTATCAGATATGTATTACCAGCCAGGAACTGCTCGATCAACATCTGATTTTTCAATCCTATTACGAGGTATAATATATGGAAGCAAATAAAACTCTCCTTCATATGAAATACGCCAAAATCGTCATTGCACTTGCTGAAAAGCTGCAATGTTCAACTGAACATGCCCTGGATCTCTTCTATTGTTCTACTACACGCCAATTAATAGAAGAAGGTGTCAGTGACTTGCATTGCAGAAGTGACTACTATCTTGCAGATGAAATCATCTTAGAATACCACTATAAAAAAGAATATCAAAAAGGGCAGCTCGACAGGCTGACTGCCTATCAAGATGCCCTTACAAAGCTTCTCAATTCATAATCGAATCTTATTCAACGGTAACGGATTTGGCGAGATTTCTCGGCTTATCTACATCACATCCACGTCCAACTGCAATATAATATGCAAAGAGCTGTAAAGGAATAATTGCCAGAGAATTGGTAAAATACTTGTTAGTCTCCGGAATATAGATCACGTAATCTGCTGCCCGCTCTACATCTGTATTACCTTCTATCGTCACTGCCATAACGAATGCACCACGAGTTCTGACCTCTTCCATATTACTGATAATCTTTTTATACAGATCCTTCTGAGTAAGAACTGCAGCCACCAGTGTACCCTCTTCCACCAGGGATATGGTACCATGCTTCAGTTCACCTGCTGCATAAGCCTCTGAATGAATGTAAGAGATCTCTTTTAACTTCAAAGAACCTTCCATGGAAATCGCATGATCAATTCCTCGTCCAATAAAGAAGACATCTCTTGCTGCCAGATAGCGGTTCGCGAATTTCTGAATATTCTCCTTATTATTCAGCAGCATCTCAACCTGTGCCGGAAGCGCTTTCAGATCAGCCAGCAGCTCTGCCAACTCTTTGTCATCAATCTGCCCTCTTACATGTGCAAACTTCATAGCAAGAAGATACATCGCGATTAACTGCGCAGAATAAGCCTTGGTCGTTGCAACCGCAATCTCCGGTCCAGCCCACGTATACATAACATTATCTGCTTCTCTTGCAATCGAACTTCCCACAACATTCACAACACCAAGTACCCTCGCGCCTCTCTTCTTAGACTCTCGAAGTGCGGCCAACGTATCTGCCGTCTCACCAGACTGACTGATGACAACCACCATGGTATTCTCATCCAGAATGGGATTCCTGTAACGAAACTCAGACGCAAGATCTACTTCTACCGGTATCCTCGTCAGATCTTCAAAGATATATTTACTACTATATCCCACATGAGAAGCAGATCCGCAAGCAACGATCATAATCTTCTGAATCTTCCGAATCTCTTCATCTGTCATTCCTAATTCTTCAATCACAATATTACCATCCTTGATTCTTGGAGAGAACGTGTCTGTGATTGCCTTCGGCTGTTCATACATCTCCTTCAGCATGAAGTATTCATAGCCACCCTTCTCAGCCGCATTCACATCCCACTCAATTCTGGTAACCTTCTTTTCAATCGGCTCTTCATCCACATTAAAGAATTCCATAGAATCTGTTTTCATGCGGACAATCTCTTCATTCTCAATAAAGACCACATCTCTGGTATAACGAAGAACAGCCGGTACGTCAGACGCAAGAATGCTTCCTCCGTCTGTATGGCCTACGATCAATGGGCTGTCCTTACGCACAGCATATAATTCATCCGGATGATCCTGGAAGATGATTCCCAATGCATAAGAGCCTTCCATTCGATGCATGATCTTCGTCACAGCCTCTAATGGATTACCATGATAATAATAATCCAGCAGATGTGCAATAATCTCCGTATCCGTCTCTGACACGAACTCATATCCATGCTTCTCTAACTTCTTCTTCAGCTTCAGGTAATTCTCAATGATTCCATTATGTACCACTACGATACTCTTATCCCTATTGAAATGTGGATGTGCATTCACATCTGACGGTGAACCGTGAGTTGCCCATCTCGTATGACCGATTCCCACTGTCCCCGGAAGTGTTGCCCCATCATGTGTCAGTTCATTCAGTACCTTCAGTCTTCCCTTAGACTTGACCATATCAATCTTCTCACCATTGTATACTGCAATGCCGGCAGAATCATATCCACGATATTCCAGTTTGGATAATCCGTCCAAGAGAATTGGTGCTGCCTGTTGATTTCCGATGTATCCTACAATTCCACACATATTTTTTTCTCCTTACTTTGTTCTTGTATTTGTACAAAACAATATTTTTTTTGCATTATCAATGTGTATTGTATCAAATTCTCACTCAAATGTAAAGAACGAAGGGGAATGCGCCCCGCATTCCCCTTCGTATAACATTAATCAAGATCAATAAAGTCAACCTTAAACGTATCATCTGGTTCCATATGACCACGCTTCTTAGGCTGGCTGCTCAGAAGTTCATCCAGGTCATCGATGATATCTTCTGGCTCATCGTTATCATAGCCGTATTCTTCTTCGTAATCAACTTCATCGTCAAAATCATCGTAATCGGCATCCTCATAATCAACTTCTTCAAACTCATCAAAGTCGTCTTCATCACCATAATCGTCAAAATCATCTTCGTCTCTTAGGTTAGCTGTCTTCGCAGGAACTCGAACCGCCGGCTCATTCTTAGCCTTTCCCGAAGCCTTCTTCTCTGTGTTTTTCCCTTTTGACGCCTTCTTACCTTTTGCCTGTTCTTCTTCCTCTTCATCCAGATCAATACCATATTCATCATATAGATCGTCCAATTCCAGATTCCGATGACGCAGCTTGACAGCAACCACAATGATAATAATCAATAATATGAGCAGAAGAAGTCCACCAAGAATGACTGCAATATCCAGGAAATCTTCAATAAACCGAAGTATCTTACCCCATAATCCCTTGGGAGATGATTTCGTCTGTGTATCATCGGCAGATGCCTGTGGCTCATATCTCTGATATGTCTTATCCACCGTATCATAACGATACAGTGCCTTCTCTCCATCTGAATTCAACGCATAGATCATATAATAATCTGCATTGTCTGTATCTTGCCATGCGGTGAACTCTTTTCCATTCATGGTCAGAGTCGTTTCCTGATACTGACTCGGAAGCTTTGTCGATCCATCATCCCGTAAAAGAACCAGATATCGATCCTGTGCAATCTCCACTTCCTCGAATGGGATAAAGGTTCCGCTGTCACTGATATATAAGAAGAAGTCTGCCTCTCCGCCATCCACCGGTGTCAGATACATTGCAGATTCACCACTGGCTACCTGTGTCACAACCTGACAAGTTGTTCCCTCAAAGGTCATCTCGCTTCTCTCGAATCCACTCGGGATCACAGCATCTGAAAAATCATTGGAAACCACATACTGTACGCCATCCACTTCCACCTGTGGACCATCTCCACTGACTGTACCTGTATCCTCATCTTCCGTAATCAGAGATGGATCTCCAGGGCCAATCGTTACTGCAGAACTACCATTGGTAATCTGCAGAGAAGAACCGGACGAATCCTTTCCGGATGCCTGTGACACCTCAACCTTCGCAGTGCCTTCTTCCAGAGCCTGGAACTTAAGGATAAAATCCATGCTTGTTCCACTTCCACTGCCTGACAGTGTAATCGTTCCATCCCCTCCAGATGCATTATCACCGCTGATAAACTTCAACATACTACTGTCATAAGTCAATGTTGCATCCAAAGACTGTATATTCACTGATGACGTTAACTTTGCAGTCACCTCAACCTCTGCGCCTACGGTCGTAGACGGGTCTGTAAAACGCAATTCTGCAGATGCCGCATTCACAACCGTGGATATGCATGGACATAACATACACACCAACAATAATGAAGCAAGTGCTTTTCTTATTCTTCTCATGTAATCTACCTCGTTTTCTCTATACTCCACTTTTCTTCTTACATACCGAATTCATCAGTTCCACTGCCGGCTTCTCCTCCGCCAGTTTCTCCAGTTCCTCCGCCGGTCTCTCCGGTTCCACCGCCAGTCTCTCCGGTTCCGCCACCGGTCTCTCCAGTCCCGCCGGTTCCACCGCTTCCACCGGTTCCTGTATTGCCGCCGGTTCCGCTGCTTCCACCGGTTCCTGCATTGCCGCCGGTTCCGCCACTCCAATTATTATTTCCACCTGTCGTTCCGGAAGAATTTCCTGATCTACTGCCAGAATAGGTCTCCTCAGGCTGTTCCATAATTCCTTGTGTCGCTTCATCGGTGTCTGCCTGTCTGTCACCGGCTTTCGCTACAATCTTACTGCTGATGGAATTCACCGTCGACGATGCCGTATACATATCACTCTCTCCATACAAGAACTTATGAAGCTGTTCTACATTACTGCTCAAAGTAACCGGAATTACGACACTTCCTACATTAGCTAATGTATCCGTTGATTTGTCAAATGGAAAGCCTGTCGTCTCTCCCAATTGATAATCAAATGCATCCTTGGCATACTCCAGAATCTCTGTCAAAGTAAAGTTCGTAGATACTTCTGGGAATACCTCGTCAATAATCTTGTTAATCTGTGCAAGACTTGCTCCCTGCAACTTCTCTATAATCTTCGTCAAGACATCTCTCTGTCGTTCCGCACGCTTGAAATCATCTCCAGCCGTATATCGGATTCTGGCATACGCGGTCGCCTGTACTCCATTTAATGTCTGAAGACCAGGTTCTGTAACTCCAGGAGATACTTTTCCTGTCACCTTCATAATCTCGGTCGCATAACCACAGATGTAAGAGATCTCTTCTTCCTGGACATCAATCTCAATGCCGCCAACTGCATCAATCACATCAATCAACGCATTAAAATTCACCGTCACATAATGTTCAATATCCAGATCCAGATTCTTATTCAACATTGCCAGTGCATCTTCCGGCCCGCCAAAGGAATACGCTGAATTGGCCTTATTCAAGGTACCATCTTTTTGCTCCATCAAGGTATCACGATACACAGAGACAATCTTCACTTCCATAGTCTCCCGATTCAGACTGGCAATCATGATTGTATCGCTTCGAGTATCCCCATCCAACTCATTATCACGGGAATCCACACCGAAAAGTGCAACATTCAGATAACCCGTACCTCGTTCCTTCGCTTCTTCTGATATACTTAACGCTTCGCTATCCAGCTCTGTCGTCTCAATCTTCGACAATTTACTTGCCAGAATCACAGCTCCGGCCGCTGCAACCAACGCTACGGTTCCACCAAGAATGGCTCCAATCTTCTTACCTAATGACCAGGCAGCAAATCCACGTTTCTTCGATCTGCGACCACGTCTATAGTGCTTTCTTCCTTTTGCCATTATCCAAAATCCTTTCTTCTATTCCTGCTTATGGTAACACTCTTCACTATATTACTCCATTTTCCTCAAAACTTCAATGAAAAATCGCGGTTTTCTAAGGATTTTCCCAATATGTCGTACTCATAGAACAGAACCTTACAAGCCACAGCGGCAATTTCTTATACTTTTGTCCTAATTTGTATCCTAGATACTTGCATCCGCTCTTATAGACCAGACACGGAATCAGATAAGGCTTCTTACTCCTTATCAGATGCAGCGCAGTCTGCTTTACCAGGCGAATCCCCTCACTTTCGGACCGGATCCCCTCAAACACTTCCGGGTGATCCACCTGTGACACTGCCAGATCAAAGTTACGATGGAACTGCTGGATTCCTGAATAATTGTGCGAATGAATCACCTGGGCATCTGCCGCATATGCCACAGAATATCCATGCTGCACCATCTGTGCTGCCATGATCATATCTTCATTGAAGATCGTCTTCTTCGTGAATCCCCCTAATTCCAGGTACACTTTTCTGCGATAAGCTGCACATACATCCGAACAGAAGTAAGTCTTAATCCCCAATTCCGGGAGATCTTCCTTCCCTTTGATTCTGCTTTCTCCCGGATAGTTGAATGTACGCGTATAACGCTCAATAAAATCACAATCCCTGACCGGAAGTTGTCTTGCATAAGATACACTTACCTTCTCATGCTCTTCCAGTGGCCGTACCAATGCCTCAATCAATCTTGTGTTTGCAGGCACTGCATCCTGTGTCATGAATACCACCACATCCGCATCCGACATGGATAACCCCAAGTCACGTGTTGCACCATGATCGAACTCTTCCGGCAGGATACGATGCACCGTTACCCCTGGCATCTGCTCCACTTCTTCTGGAAAATGGTCTGATTTTGTATCAATAACATAGATATGGTGCACCGGATAGCTCTGCTTTCCTAACCTTCTCAAGAGTTCTTCAAACTTTTCATCCGGGCGATATGTTGGAATAACCACATCCACCTTTCTCTGATTGCTCATCTTACTACTCATTCCTTTTCTTACTCTCATCGTATCCGACAAACCAATACATCATCCCTGTTAATATCAGCCAGAACCATGTCGTCGGATTACTGAACCACGTCGTAAAGAAAGCCAGCCCAAGATAGATTGCCAGCTGCCCATAGAACAGATACGCAACCGGATTCTTGCTGTTCTTCACAACACGAGTCAACACTTTCGCAGCTATTCCGATAATCAGTGCTACACAGAATACTCCGACAATCCCAAAGTCATAATATGCATCATAGAACATCGTCAATGTAGTCAATTCTGGTTTCGTCAGATAGACCGCAGAAGATGTCAACTGCGGAAATATGAATTTCAAACCTGTCAGAGCAAATACCGGGAACAACATTCTGATTCCCCAGGTATGTTCCGTCAGCTGCACTACCATACAGTTAAAATTCTCAAAATTATTCGCCACATACATATAAGGCTGGGTGACGAAGATTGGCATCTTCTCATACTTCATCTCGAAGATACTGTTCAGATAAGTCACATCATGATGTCGGAATACCGTCAGGATAACATAGATTGGAATTACTGCCACAATCAGTATTGCCATCGTCCGCAGACGAATCTTCTTATTGACTATAATATATGTAACCACCGCAAACCCAACTGCAAATAATAGCTGAAATCTAGAAACACACAAAAACGGAATGGCTATCGCGATTATATTCGTCACTGCCAGAATCAGCTTATTTATGATTGATATTCCATTACTGACCTTCACATACAATATAGTAATCGCCGGAATCAGGATGCAACTAATCGTGAAATAATGTACCCCCGACACATGAAAATAAGAATAGGCATGTGGTTCACTCGAAAATAATGGAATAAATCCTACTTTCAACGCTTCAAATGCAAAGCATACTACCGATGCAACCGCCAGTCCAATCATACATTGGAACAATCTTTTCGCCTGCTTCTCATTCTTCTCCAGCTCTTTTTCTTCTATCTTACCATATCTCTGTCCCCACTCATACCCAATGCCGAATCCGGCATAGATCAAGAAAAAGCATAACCAGGTAATATAACTCCAATCTGTCTGTAACTTACTTAGCTGAAGGCAGGCAATCCCCTGACCGCCGACCCAGGCCAATGTAAATAATGCCCGCAATTCTACCAGACCACCAGTCTCGCGTACCCAATGCGCATACAGAAATAGTGCTTCTCCTATGAGAATTGCTCCTGACAGATAATAAAACCCAGCAAGAGATGCGATATAGCTGGCGAAAAATGTCAGCATATATGTTCCATATTCCAATATAATATTATTCCGACTGCGTTCCCTCATCGTGTATATCTCCTTCAAATGTAGACTCCATGGCATTGGTATCCTCTGTCACTCCTGACAGATAGATAATATCATCATGTATCTGCTGTACTTTTTCTGATGGCTGATAAGACGTCTCACCAAATAAATTCTCATGCAATTGTGTCACATTACCTACAAAATCAATAGGTATAACATAAGAGCCCTCATGATTTCGTACAGACTCATCTGTCGTTACCGCGTATGGGAATCCAGAAGTATCTACGATATTATAATCCAGAATATGTGCCGCGAATCCTAACATATCCTTAATCGTCAGATTCGTAGAGATCTGCGGAAACACCTTATTAACAATCTCATTCAATGTAAGAACATTCGCTTTTTTTGCCTTTTCTGCCACTTTCTGCAATACCACTCTCTGTCTCTCCGTTCTCTTGAAATCATTTCCTTCCGTATAACGGATTCTGGCATATCCTACCGCATGAACACCGTCCAACAGCTGGGTTCCCGCCTTTTCTTCAATCGGAATCATCTCCTGTCCTACCACTTGCGCCGTCTCAAAGGCATATCCATTACTGTAAAATGCTTCTTCTGCAGTCATATCCATCTCAATTCCGCCCAATGCATCGATCACATCCACCAACGCACTGAAGTTCACACTCACATAATTCTGAATATCCAGATCGAAATTCCGATTCAACAGGCTGATTGCATCTTCCGGACCTCCGATATTATAAGCTGAATTCGCCTTTTCATAAGTTCCATCCGCCTGTTGAAGAAGTGTATCTCGGTACACAGACACAATCCTGACATCATGTGTCTCATTATTGATACTTGCGATCATGATACAGTCACTCTGTACACCGCCCTCTAATTCACCATTTCTGGAATCCAGACCAAACAATGCAATATTGGTATACGGTCCTGTGTCCCGATACGCTTCTAGATTATCCAGATTCAGAACATTCATATCCAGCTTATCAAGCTTAAAGATGCCATATGCCACTACACATAAGGCAGCCAATATCACTACTTCAACGAATAAGACAGCGATTCTTTTTCTTCTCTTTCTTCGTCTACGCTTCTTGCGTTCTTCACGCTCATCCCTCTTACTCATACGCTTCTTTTTACTCATACTGTATCTCCCTCGTATAGACTAATAAGCGTTCTTATTAACAAAACCTTTAAAAAATGTTAAAAATATAATCTTAAAGTCAAATCCCAAAGTCCAGTTCTCAATATAATAGAGATCGTATTCAATCCGCTTACGGATGGAAGTATCTCCACGATATCCATTGACCTGTGCCCATCCTGTAAGACCTGGACGCACCTGATGTTTTACTCGATATCTTGGAATCTCCTCACTGAACTTCTCAACAAACTGCGGCCGCTCCGGTCTCGGTCCTACCAGACTCATGTCACCTTTCAGGATGTTAAAGAGCTGTGGGAGTTCATCAATACTCGTCTTACGGATGAACTTTCCAATCGGAGTTACACGGGGATCATTCTTAGTCGTCCATCCTGCTTTCTCCTCCTTAGCTTCCTGAACTATCATGGAACGGAACTTATACATATAAAATGGCTTATTCTGAAGCCCGATTCTCTCCTGCTTGAATATCAACGGTCCCGGAGCAGTCACTTTAATAATAATCGCTACCACCGCCATAATTGGTGAAAACAATATAATTGCAACCAACGAGCCAAATATATCCACACAACGCTTCATAACAGCATTGAGCATATTATTCAATGGTACGTGACGGATGTTAATAACCGGAAGTCCTAACAAATCCTCTGTATAAGGCTTGGTAGGGATAATATTATTATAGTCAGGAATAAACTTCGTATGCACACCTGACTTCTCACACATACCTACAATATGCTCCAACTTATGATATTCTGCCAGTCCCAGAGTGATCGCAATCTCGTCCAACTTGTTCTCTGGTAGAATGATCGTCAGATTCTCTGTCCGTCCAAGGACCTTAACCCCTCGGTATTCTGTTCCTCTCGGAACATTATCTGCCAGAATTCCTCTGACAATATATCCCCACTCAGGATGACTCTTAATGCGGTCAATATACTGCTCTGCTGCCCGGCTATAACCAATCAGCAGAATATGCTTCTGGTTATACCCCTGTGTTCTCATATTACGCAGAATCTCCCGGATAATATTTCTCATGAGAACTTCACAGAACACATTCACACAGAAGAAGATAAAAATCATGGTTCTGGAGAAATCCGGTTGCTTTGTCAGATATAAGAGCAGGATGAATGCCATCAGTCCTATGGAATTCGCCTGCATAATATGCCATGCTTCCAGACGTCTGCCCTGTACTCGCTTCGGCGTATACAATTGGAAGGCATAGTACAGAATCAGATACCCCGGAACAATGAAGAACAGTACCTTCATATATTCCTGTAGCGATAAGAACCATGGATCCAGCTCGAAGATGCCACTCTTGAATCTAAGGTACCATGCCGCTACATATGAAAATACAATCACTAAAGCATCCATTACTACATGCAATCTATTCAATAACTTTTGATTATCCTTAATCACTTTTTTCACCCGTTTTTCTAAAATATTCCAGTTTTTCAGACACACAGTTCTGACCATTACACTTTATAATACAATAATTTGTCAAAATCGACAACCCATTGGCATGCACTTTTTCTTAACATTCTATTAATACTTTTGAAATATTTTCATTTATATCTTGCAAAATTCAGTGGCATATACTTCTTAATTTTGATATAATATGCCCATAACGACACAAAATGGAGTTTGATAAGATGAAAGTAACGATTGTAATCCCTAACTATAACGGGAAACACTTTATGGAACCATGTCTGGCATCATTAAAAGAACAGACTTGCCAAGATTATAAAGTTCTTGTTGTAGATAACGCTTCCACTGATGGAAGCCTTGAATATATGAAGGAACACTATCCCGAGATTGAAGTGATCGCCCTGGATAAAAACTACGGATTCAGTAAGGCCGTGAATGTAGGAATCCAACATTCCACCACACCTTATGTCATTCTATTGAATAACGACACCACCGTAGACCCACATTATGTAGAAGAGATGATCAAGGCAATCGAACGCTCACCCAGGATCTTCTCTGTCAGCAGCAAGATGATTCAGATGTATCACCCAGAACTTATTGACAGTGCCGGCGACCTCTATACACTTCTCGGCTGGGGTGTATGTCGTGGCACCGGACGCCCAGTGAGCAACTATACAGAAGCCGATGAGATCTTCACCGCCTGTGCAGGTGCTGCTATTTACCGACGCTCGGCTTTTGGCAAGATCGGTTATTTCGATGAGAATCACTTTGCTTATCTGGAAGACATTGACGTAGGATACCGTGCCAAGATCTATGGCTACAAGAACACCTATTGCCCTACTGCACTCGTCTATCATGTAGGCAGTGGCACCAGCGGTTCCAAATATAACTCCTTCAAAGTCAAGTTATCCTCAAGGAACAATATCTATCTGAATTATAAGAACATGCCGATTCTTCAGCTGATTCTGAACTTTCTTCCACTTCTTACAGGATATATTGTCAAATATGCTTTCTTTATCAAAAAAGGCTTTGGAAAGGATTACAAAGAAGGGATCATAGAAGGTCTTCAGACAATGAAAGCGCAGAAGAAAGTAAAGTTTCAACTACGCCATCTTGCAAATTATATAAAAATTGAACTCGAGCTTATCATCCATACTTTTTCTTATGTGAAAGACTGGATCACCCGAAAGATTCTAAAGCGTTAATTTTTCACAATATCAGGCTGCCATCATGGCAGCCTGTTCTGTCTCTAAAAATGGAAGGTATCCTTCAATCCAACCCAGAGCTGATCTTTGTCACTTAAGTTCAATGCCGTTCCATCTTCCAACTGATATCCGTCAGCAGACGCTGTCCCCTGGTACACGCCAGTCAACTGTGGCCATTCAATTCCAATCTCTGGATCATTCCATGCCAGACCACCTTCATCCCCCGGATGATAGAAGTCTGTACATTTATAACAGAATTCTGCAATGTCACTCAATACCAGGAATCCATGCGCGAATCCTTCTGGAATATAGAATTGCTTCTTATTCTCTTCTGTCAATTCTACCCCGAACCATTTCCCGTAAGTTTCACTATCACTTCGGAGGTCAACTGCCACATCAAACACAGAACCTTTCACAACTCGCACCAATTTCCCCTGTGGAAATTCCTTCTGAAAATGTAATCCCCGAAGAACACCTTTTGTGGAGCAGGACTGATTGTCCTGTACAAAATTCATAGTAAGTCCTGCCTCTTCCATATCCCTCTGATTGTAGGTCTCCATAAAATACCCTCTGGCATCTCCATGAACAGTCGGCTCGATCACGCACAGTCCCGGAATGCCACCGGCATTTTTCTCAACTTTAATCTGTCCCATCTTTGTCATCTCCTATATTTATTATAACACGAATTAAAATTCAATCTCTTTCAGATATCTGCCCAATGCATCCTGCCATGTCGGCAATGGTTCAAACCCATTCTCTTTCAACTTGCTCTTGTCAAGTCTGCTGTTGAATGGACGCGCAGCCTTAGAGATTCCATATTCTTCGGTCGTTACCGGAGATACAATCAATCTGTCTTCTGCGTACTCTTCATGTCCCATCTCCACTGCCTGGCGGAAGATCTCTTTTGTGAAGTCATACCAGCTGATATAACCACCTTCATTCGTTGCATGATAATAGCCATACTTCTCTGTCTCAATCATATCCACTAATAATCTTGCAAGATCGAACGTATAAGTCGGTGTCCCAATCTGATCATTCACCACCGTTAATTTATCATGGGTCTTTCCTACATTCAGCATCGTCTTGATAAAGTTCTTTCCATTCTTACCAAATACCCATGCAATCCGCACGATAAAATATTTCTCTAAAGTCTCAGATACTGCCAATTCTCCTTCCAGCTTGGTCTGTCCATAGACATTCAATGGCTTGTAATCCTTACAATCCGGCTGCCAAGGCTCCAGTCCCTGACCGTCAAACACATAGTCTGTACTGATATATACCATCTTACAGTCTAACTTCTTGCAGACATTGGCAATATTAACTGTACCTCCTGCATTAATGGCACGGACTTTTTCAACCTTATCATCGTCTTCTGCCATATCCACTGCAGTCCATGCTGCACAGTGAACAACTACATCTGGATGAACCTCCGTAATCTTCTCTTCCACAGAAGCCGCATCTGTAATATCCATCGGAATATATGGCATTGTAGTAACTGCAGAACCATCTGCCACTCCACTATATTCCGGAGCAATATCACTTCCAATCCCCTCATATCCACGCCTTGCCAGTTCATTCATGACATCATGCCCAAGCTGACCACCCACGCCTGTTACTAATACTTTCATACGATTACCTCCTGCTGCCACAATTAACGATTCGCATACATCTTCTCATAATAATTCTGATATTCACCAGAGATAATAGTCTCCCACCATTCTTTATGATCCAGATACCACTGAATCGTCTTCTTGATACCATCTGCAAACTTTGTCTCCGGAAGCCATCCCAATTCATTATGAATCTTGGTTGGGTCGATTGCATAACGCATATCATGACCTTTACGGTCTGTTACATAAGTAATCAGACTTTCTGGTTTCCCTAATTCTTTACAGATAATCTTAACAATATCAATGTTCTTCATCTCGTTATGTCCACCGATATTGTATACTTCACCAACACGACCTTTATGAATGATCAGATCAATTGCCTTACAATGATCCTCTACATACAGCCAGTCACGGACATTTTCTCCCTTTCCATATACCGGAAGCGGCTTGTCATTCAGTGCATTGGCAATCATCAATGGAATCAGCTTCTCTGGGAAATGATATGGGCCATAGTTATTTGAACATCTACTAATGGTCACAGGGAGGCCATAGGTTCTGTGATATGCCAGCACTAACAGGTCAGCTGCTGCCTTTGAAGAGCTATATGGGCTACTTGTGTGAATTGGTGTTTCCTCTGTAAAGAACAGATCTGGTCTGTCCAGCGGAAGATCTCCGTACACCTCATCCGTAGATACCTGATGATAACGGGTAATTCCATATTTTCTACAAGCATCCATCAATACTGCTGTTCCCTTAATGTTCGTATCCAAGAATACTTCCGGATTCTCAATAGAACGGTCTACATGACTCTCTGCGGCAAAGTTCACCACGATGTCCGGATGCTCTTCTTCGAATAGTTTGTACACTGCTTCACGATCTGTAATACTTTCTTTTACAAATCTAAAATTCGGATTATCCATGACAGGTGCCAGTGTGGATAAATTTCCTGCATAAGTCAGGCAATCCAGACATACAATACGATAATCCGGGTACTTCTCTAACATGTGAAATATAAAGTTACTTCCAATAAATCCAGCTCCGCCAGTTACAATAATTGTCATAATCATATTCTCCTTTTAATATAAGCTCTCTTGATATTTTCCATCTAATACGTCTTTCAGGTACTGTCCGTACTGGTTCTTTTTCAGTACTTCATAGACTTTCATGACTTCTTCTTTGCTGATCCAGCCATTCAGATATGCGATCTCTTCCAGGCATGCGATCTTACGATGCTGATGTGTCTCTACTGTCTTAACGAAGTTCGTTGCATCTACCAGACTTTCATGTGTTCCGGTATCCAGCCAGGTAAATCCTTGTCCCAGAAGCTCTACATTCAGCTGATTATCTTCCAGATAGATGCGGTTCAGGTCTGTGACCTCTAACTCGCCTCTTTTTCCAGGCTTCAGGTTCTTCGCATACTCTACGACCTTGTTATCATAGAAGTATAATCCTGTTACACAGTAATTGCTCTTTGGATGCTCTGGCTTCTCTTCAATAGAGATTGCCTTTCCGTTGTGGTCGAATTCTACGATACCAAAACGTTCCGGATCATCTACATAATAGCCGAATACTGTCGCACCTTTTCCAGACTCTGCATTTTCCACGGCCGCTTTCAGACGCTTCTTCAAGCCATGACCTGCGAATATATTATCTCCCAGAACCATTGCAACGGTATCGTCACCAATGAAGTCTGCACCAATAATAAATGCCTGTGCCAGTCCATCCGGGCTTGGCTGAACTGCATAGGAAAGATTCACACCATACTGGTGTCCATCTCCCAACAGTTCCTGAAATCTCGGTGTATCTTGTGGAGTGGAGATAATCAAGATATCACGAATACCTGCATTCATCAATACAGACATCGGATAATAGATCATCGGTTTATCATAAATCGGTAATAATTGCTTCGATGTTACCATAGTCAGAGGATACAGACGTGTACCAGAACCTCCTGCTAATATAATTCCCTTCATAATAGGAACCTCCTTTGTAATGTATGTAATTATTATGTTCCCAATTCAGTCGATTTCATCCTGTCTGAACACATTATAAAAGGTGACCTTGGGTCACCTTCAAGTACTTTTTTAATTTTTAATAAACAAAATTATTCACAAATTTTTTCTCAAAAAAATCTTCTGTATAGACAAATGCATCTTTAAAAATATAATCTTTCAACCTCTGCATAAAAGGTGGTGTATAATTCTGATTTAACAATGCCTTGTTCTTTACCTGATTATAAATATTTGCATTTTTATCTGCACTACACACCAATATGTAATAAACATGTAACTTAGCAAACTTAACAGGATTTACCACGTCAAAAATAGCATTTTTATAGTGGCTCAGTTGTCAAGACAAAAATCTAAGATTTTTATAATGAACTGATATGGTGAACAAGTTACAAGGAACATGGAGAGAACAGTGGAGCACTCCCCAGATCCAATATATGCTAAGCTACATATGGCATCAACATTGCCGGATAGTAGCATTCAGCCGGTGTTTGGTAATCAAGTGCAGAATGGCATCGTTCAAAGTTGTAGGTGTGGATATACTGTCCGATAGCAGCTCTTGCTTCCCTGATGTTGTTGTACTGTGTCAGATAGGCTTCCTCATACTTGAAGCTGCGGAACCAGCGCTCAATCATGATGTTGTCTGCCCAGCGGCTTTTTCCATCCATACTCTGACGGATGCCGTTTTCCTTTACAAAGTCAATGTATTGCTGACTTGTAAACTGACAACCCTGATCTGAATTCAGGATCTGAGGTTTTGCCACTTTGAAAGCTTTTTTCAGGGCACTGATAACCATTCTGGTATCAAGTGTGTCATCCACTTCCCAGCCGACAATACAACGGCTATACCAGTCGATCACGGCTGTCAGATACAGAAATCCGCGCTTGATCGGGATATATGTAATGTCAATAGACCATGCCTGATTTGGCTTGTCTATGACCGCATTACGAAGAAGATATGGACATACTTTCGCCTGCTGCATTCGCTTGGAAAGATTCATCTTTGGATAAATCGGGTAAATATCCATCTCATTCATGTAGCGTCTTGCCTTGCGGCGCCCAACCTGGTAACCACGGGCTTTTAACTGTGCAGACATTTGTCTTGCGCCCCAAGTGGGATTATCTGTATGGAGATGATCAATGATCTCTTTGCAGGCCAGTTCCTCATCTGAAATAGGGGCGCCCTTGTAATAAATGCTTGTACGGTTGATGTCAAGCAACATGGCACCTACGGAAGCCGGAATTTCCTTAGTCGTCAAAAGGTTTTGGACTAAACTTACTCTCGTAGTCAGGTCCACAAATTTCTTCAGATTTTTTTTTGAGCCAGTCAACCTGCATGGTTAACTGACCAACCTTTTTGGCATACTCCGCTTTCTCCTTACGCTCTTCGGCAAGCTTTTCTTTGAGGTTTTCCTCACGCTTGTCGTCGAACACAACCGAAGCATTGTTCAAGAACTCTTTTTTCCAGTTGCGGAGCAGATTTGGTTGGATGTTATTTTCAGTTGCAAGGGTATTGAGATCTTTCTCACCCTTAAGCAGCTCAATTACAAGGTCTGATTTGAATTTGGCATTGAAATTTCTTCTTTGTCTGGACATGATAATGGATCCTTTCTTTCATACTGGTTTAAGTATATCAGATTCATTAAAAACTGTCCGAAAAAGTGTCTTAATTTATGAGACCATTATATTTCATATCCTTCTTCTGTCACTGTATAAAACATGTCTAATATCATATACCAATTTTCATATGCCTTTTTAATGATATTATCCTTTGTTGTTTTTTTATCACTTCTTATAGGACAATCTTTAAATTCAATCAAATACCATTCATTATTTTTGTTAATCATAAATGCATCTACAGTAGTAATAGGATTCTCCTTCAAGGAAGATGCCTTAGCTTTTCTATACCCATCTTTTGCTAATACATCCATAGATACCACTTCTAAATCTCCACCACTATTACATAGATATCGTGATTCATCATTTGTATTATTCAGGGACACTTCATGTAAAGAAGATAAAAATGATAATTCTATTCCATTTCTCATTAAATATCTCATTACTGTGTCTTTAAATACATCAAAATTACTCATCCTCATCCATTCCTATTTCATACCTAAGTTTATCTAATAACATACTGGGAGTTACCAGTTGGCTATAGATTCTTTCCAAATTATTTGTAACATTATCAAAAACTACTAATTCATCCTCCATTCTCGACAAATAAAAATTACTCTTGTCATTTAACTTATATTTTTTTACACTTAATTCTATAGCCTCCAAAAAATCACGGCTATGTGTTGTAACTACAATACTCAGATCAAACATTTTCTGCAAAAGAACAATTAATTCTGCATAAACCAATTGCCATTCAGGATGAAGATGAATCTCTGGCTCATCCAAAATAAGTACATCTTTTTCTTTAAGAATTCCCTTTTCCAACAGCATCTTTACTAATACAAAAGACTTTAACCCTGCTGAAAGATTCTCAAAATGAACTGGCTCTTGATATTCTTCTGAGCTTAATTCCCATTGTCCATTTCGCACGGATATCTTTCCTTTTGTTATCTGATCCAAAATATTATATATCTCTTTTAGACTATCTTTCGCCTTAACTGCATCAAATATACCTTCCATTAGATCATCGTCACTTAATCGTTCAATCAATTGATTACGAATTGTATTATTAGACAAGAAATAAAATCCTGTTAAATTATCCAAAACAAAAGGATCGTCAATAAAAAAAGCTTCATGCAAAATATTATACTCTGTCTCCCATTTGACACATTCATTATTTTCAAACTGAATTGATAATTCTTTATTTTTAATTACCAATGTTACCTTTGCTTTTTTTTCAGCTCCTTTTAAACATTGGATTTGAGAATCAAATACCTGTGTGAAAAATCTCTGTATTAATTCTAATGCAATCTCATAATCGTCATTTTTCTTTAACGAAACAATTTTATCATATGTATTTTCAAGAATCTCTTCAACTCTTTCTTCTGATAATTCTACATTATATTTTTTTAGAATATCTATTAATATCTTATGATATTTTAATTTATCAACTGTACCCTGTCTCACAAGAATATTGCTAAACTCTTTACTTATTCTGTCAGATATCGTTCTTGGTGAACGTAATTCATGCATAAATGCATTGCGCATACCCCTATTGCATACATCATATATATTCTCAATTCTTCGCTTTTCTATCTTTCCTTCTATATCATATAGAGAATTAAAAGAAGAATATAATACTTTTCCAATTGTACTTTTTGCCGAATTGTTTTCTCCTGCTATTACTGTAATCCCATCAATCATTATATCTGCATGCTTTATTTTCGCAAAATTATCAATAATTAATTTCATTTTAAAATACCTTCTGCCCATTTCATTTATTCATCTTGAGTTCAGTATAACAATAACTATTAAAAATCACAAGGAAAGATTCAAATTCTTGCCATCGTTTTGTCGACATTATCTGACAATAATCCCTATTATTTTAAATATGCTTTCGGGAAATGAATATCCCTGCTTCTTTCGTAATCTGAAATCCCACATCCGTCTTTCTCCTCACATACGCACGAAATTCCTTATACCGTTCCGCAATATACTGACCCTGATTCCCATGGCAGGAAAGTACATAAGAGATTAATGGCTCCGGTTCCGGAACCAACAGATAATCTTCATATTCTCTCCATTCATTTTCCGAAAAGTAATCTTTTAGAATCTCAGCACCATTCTCTTTTCCAAACCGCTCATACAATTTATCTGCTGAAAGTACGATTCTGTCATCGAATCCCTGGACCAAACGGCTGACTTCTATCATATGGTTTCTTCCATAGGTACTACACAAGAAACATCCTCCCGGCTTAAGTACCCTCCGTACCTCCTGACACACCTGCGAAACATCATCACAATAGAACAGAACATGGTTCGCCACCACCAAATCGAAGCTCTCATCCTCACAAGGAATCTGATGACAATCGAACACCCGAAATGTAAACCGCGAATCTTCCATACCAATAGCTCGTCTTGCATCTCGAAGCATTCCTTCTGATATATCCGATAACGTTATTCCTACTTCTTCCGGTAACTTTTTCAAATTACTGCTCCATAATGTACCATCACCACAGCCAATCTCCAACACCTGCATATCCGACCGCATCTCCATCTGCTCATAGATCCACGGAAACCATCCTTGTGGATTCTGCGAATACAGACTGTGAAGATTGATCCTGGCAGATATATTCGATGCATTCTGATATTGGTTCTTCATGCTCTTCTCCATTCCAGTCAGATGAATCAGATTCAACATCTGATTCCAGTCTATGGTATGCTCCTCCCGAATCGCCTCTGAAGTATCCTTGATAGCCTTCTCCACCAGCTGCATCTGCTCGATACGATCTTGCACCAGTTTCAGCTGAATATTCAATGCATTCAACATAAAATGATAATCTGCATCATCAATGGTCATCTCCCGAATATCATCTAATGAGAATCCCAGATACTTCAACAAAAGAATCTGCTGCAATCTTGCAAAATCCTCATCTGTATAAAAACGAGCCCCCGCTTCGCTCACGAAGGAGGGCTTTAATATATCTTGTTTGTCATAATAGCGAATTGTCCGCAAAGTCACATGCGCCATACGGGCAAATTCACCGGAAGAATAATAACCTGTTTTTTTCATCATGTACTCCTTCCAGTGTATCCTCTCACCTGTCAAATTCTATGAAAATGTTGTCATATAGCCTGGATATTCAGCATGTCCGGTAGACAAAGTATCTCCATCCACTGTAACCTGAATCTGCTCACAATCATATGCATCTAAGAATGTATTACAGATACTTCCCATTACAAAGTATTCACCAGTAGATCCCATGCTGGAAATATAAGAAGCGAATGCGTCATTGAAATCAAGTAATATTGTTGATTTTCCGTCTACAGTCGTTGTCTCAAATGACAGAATCTCAACATCCGCTGCAATTGCTCCTTTTTCAATCAATGCATTCAATACTTCTTCTGGAGACAATGAGTTAATCTGTACTTCCTCAGAGGTAAATGCTGTGGCATCATCATTACTGTAGTATATCGTAATACTAACAGGTTGTGGTAATGATTCCTGTGTTTCATTATTGGAAATGTCCTCATCAATTTCCTTTTTTGTCTCTATCGATTCCTCATTCTTTTTCGTATCTTCTTCCACATTCTGCTCTTTCTCTATGGATGTTTCCAACGCCTGACTTTCATCTGAAGTTTTATTGCAAGCTGTAAGGCACAACATTACTACCAGAAATAAACAGGATAACATTATTTTTTTCATGATTTTTCTCCTTTTTCTATTAAAATAATATCATTTTATCGTGTAATTCTCTCCCAGATTAGGATTATAGGATGGATCTCCTTTTTCAAGAAATCCTTTCCAACGTATTTTCATAAAATCAATATCATTCTGTGAAAAAAAATGTTCTTTACTTCTATTCTTAAAATAATATAATTCAGCATAAGGATTGAATACAATTAAAAAACCCTGCCTTCTAACTTTCAAGCAAAAATCAATAGCAGCGTAGGTCTCTCCAAGGCTTGCATCCATCCCACCAACCTCTTCAAAAACCTCTTTTTTTATCATCATACATTCTTCAGATACTGCACTTAAATTTTGCTGTAGAGATTCCCTATGCATATATCCAACATAATAATTAGGGAATCCCCTAAAAACTCTTTCTATGCTACCATCTCCCTTTACGACAACTCCCGCATAACGAATTTTGTTGTTAGTATAGTATAATTTCGCTCCCACTACTCCAACATGTTTTCTTTGACAGTTACATATTAATTCTTCTATACATGTTTTATTTTTCATCTTTGTCATTTGAGATAGCAATAAAATATATTCACCATTTGAAAATTCAACTGCTTGATTAATTATTTCCGACCAACTCTCATCCTTCTTGTAGAAATATAGTTTCAAATTACTGTCAGAAACATTTTCTAAGCGTTTAGAAAAATTCTCCTTTTGATTATCCGATACCATAAGTATAATCTCATATGAATGATAAATAGAACTCTTAAGGGAACGTATACAATTCTTTAATGCTTTCATGTTATTTTCATAAACAATAATTATTGAAATTAGTGATGTTCCCATTAGTTCATATTTCACATGATAAAATCCCAAATCTGAAGAATTCTCAACAGATCCTTTTTCACCGGAACGATTTAAGTGTTCTTGAATCGCCCTTTTTCCAGCCTCATAAGCATATATCTTACTTGCTGGGTTGTCAGCTGTTGAAGCATCGTGTATTCTCCAATGATACAACACTTGAGGAATATGCGATATTCTTTCAGTTTTCTCAACACAACGTAATATTAAATCATAATCTTGTGCGCCATTGTATTGTTCATGAAACCCACCGATATCATCAATCAAACCTTTTTTTACAACAAAAAAGTGGCAGATATAATTATTAGACCTTAACAAATCCAAATTAAAATCCGGTTTAAAATGAGGCTGAAAATGTTCTTGCGAATCTGTTGTTATCTTATCTTCATCAGAATAAATAATCTCCGGAACATTTTCTTGATTCAATTCTTTAACTACTTGATATAATGCATCAGGAGCAAGCATATCATCATGATCCAGCAAACCAATATAGTCTCCATTTGCCATTTGAAGTATAGCATTTGTATTTTGGGCAATGCCTAAATTATTCTGTAGTTTTAAAATTTTAATTCTATCATCTTTTATTGCAAAACTCTCCAATATTTCTTCTACAATCCTATTATCTGGATTTGCGTTTGCTACACACAACTCCCAATTACCATATGTTTGTGAACAAACAGACATTAACATTTCTTTCAAGAAGAGAGTCGGTGTATTGTATACTGGTACTAAAATACTTATTAATGGTTCGAAAAGGAAACGCTCTTTTTTCTGATTATCTAACATTTCAACATCTATTTTATGGAACTCAAACCACTCCTTATATTCTTTGTCAATAGTTTGATATTTTCTTCTAATATATCGCCATCCCTGTACTGTTCCATATTGTTTAATGCATAAAACTAATTTTTTTATTTTTTTTAACATTTTTCTCATAAACACATTAATCCGCCCCATAATTACTTATCCTGTAAATAATAATTTAATAAAAGCCCTTTTCTAACACATTACTTTTCTTTATAGTACTTTTTTAGTTTGATTTTTTCCCCAAAAAAATAATCTGTCTCATCTAACAAGTCTGCATTAAAACCTGCATTTGGAAAAAACGTTAATTCACCAAAATATATTTTATGATTTATGTAATATAAGTCCACACGAATACAAGGAAAATCTCCAGCCAGCTTTTCTGCAATTTCTATCATTTCATCAAACTTTTCAGGTTTTGGCATAGAAAAATCATCCGTCTCCCTCAATCCCTCATAATTATATTTTTTAAAATTCCACTGCTTATCAAAGTAATGAAATTTTACACCTCTTTGACGCTCTGAACATACTAATACATTATCAACTTTTCCTCCAAAACACAAAAATTTATAATCAGTACAATCATGCAATGAAATATCTTCCATATATTCTTCTATTAATATTTTAGGTTTTATTTTTTTATAAGGCCACTCTCTCCAATAATAATAATAATTTTGTTTTAAATGTTCATTAATTTTATTTTTCGCATTTTGAATATCAAAAGTATCTTTATTCGCGCATATCACATAACTTCCACTATCATGATTACATTTCATTACAAATTTTTGTGGCAAACAATTAAAGTCTATATCCTCAAATTTATCATATATACCAATAATCGGAAACAAATACTCTTCTCCCAAAGTTTTTTTTATGTACTCTCTAACTTCTATCTTATCGACCAATTTAGTCATAATTGGATCTTTATAATATATTTTCAACCACTGTAATTTCTCACTGAAAGTCTTAGGATTTTTCAAATTCAATTTTCTATGCATATGGTGTTCATAATATATTGGAAGAATTATTCTTGTAGGAACATACTTTTCTATTTTTAATTTCCTAATTATTTTCAATTTCTTATCCGCCGAAAACATATTCTTTTCTCCTCACATTTATAATGAAATATCTTTATTCATGTATTACTTTCAAGAACATTCTTCTGACTATTTTCGTCAGCAAATCTTGTTTTTCAAATAATTTATTATACTTCTTCAACTCCCGATTCATTTCATCGAACTTTTTATCTGCCCAATCACATCTTTGATTCAAATAAGTAATCATATTATCCCGAACTAGTTTATCATAATAATATCTATCAATTATACTTTCAAAAAATTCCTGACTATCTATCTGTGTTGGTCTATCCATTTCAAACGATACTATAATCTCTTGATTTTCATAAAAATTTCCTTTTAAATAAATAACCAAATCATCATAATCAAAAACAATCGTTTCATATATTGTTATTCCCGGAAAAAAAGACACTAAAACATCCGATATATTAATTTGAAAATCCGTTAACACTTTTCCAAAATGTTTACCAAGATTTATAGCTATATTGTCACATTCCTTTTGAGTAAAAAAATGTATTTTACATCTTTTATCTTCATTAAATTCCATTTCTTTATCAAGATACTTGTCCAAAAATACATCCTTGTACTCTCCAAAAAAGATTCTACAAATCGAAGTCTCTTTTTCTTGTTTATGAGTATGCCAAAAAAACCATGGGTTATCGAACACATTTAAATTAATCCAAAAGACCCCTAATCCTGTTTCCCATAAAGTATATGGAAATGTAAGTTGATCACGTTTTGCAAACCTAAGAAACATCTCAAACCATAATTGCATTGTCTGTTTTACTTTTATATCACCATGCCTACGGACTAAGACTGTGCATTCAGCTAACCCATAATGATGGGGAAACTTCTCATTCTCGATAAATTCTAAATACTCCTTAACAGAACAAACATCTTCCTTTCGATGAATAATACATGCCGCTGCTTCTTCATACACACAGTCTCTCAATCGATGTCTGAAACATGCCATACTATATTTATCCAAGGCGCAATATTCATTTAAAAACTGCTTTATATTTCCCCTAACTTGAATTGCTCCATCTACCCATATACTTATATCATAATTATTTTCAATTAAAGGATGTCCTAATATCTTTATTTTCCTCGATAATATCATATTACCCAAATCATTATCATCCTTGATAAATACTATTTTCCAAGATTGAGATTTTAAATTAATATTATTAGTAAAACAAATATAGTCTATTCCTTCTTCCTTTTCCACTTCATGTAAATCATCATAATTTCCTGTTATACAAGTATAAATGCAAACTTTTTCTTTCATCTATTCCCATTCCCTCTCACTAATTTAACACCAGAATCGCAGCAAAATAACTATACAGGAAACACTTAACATAACAATGCTTAACAGAGCATAATTATCAACTATGCCTATCATTATCTTTCTTAACTTTTCATTCTTCTGTAAACGCAAATTTGCAAATATTAAAAAAGAAACCGGCATCATTGGAATAAAATAACGCCCCTGTACCCCTGTTATAGACTGTGCACCTACACCATATCCATCTATGCTAATTGTCCAGTAAATATACATAGCCAAATAACACCCAAAAACTGATGCCATCACGCTTATAAGCACGACCATTCTATCAATTATTTTTACCTTTACTTTATCAATACTAATTTCAAAAATTCCCAATATTGGCATGCAAATTAAATACAAGCCCAAAAATGCACAAAACAAATTTGTATCTAATAAACCAAATACTCCTATTGTTGATGATACTAAATAAAGTCGGGTTTCCTTTAAGGTATTAAAAAAGATCTTACAATACTGTACCGGATGATGAATAACATAATCTATTTGCTTCGAAACAAGAATATCCGTATTTTTTGGATCTACCGCTTCTAAAGAAGGTGTAATAAAACGGAAAACCAAATATATACCTATAACTATTGCAAACAATATCAATAATTTCTTTACATATTCTTTTATATTACTTAATTCTCTTTTAGGCAAAAACAGCATCAATAAAAATAATGGTAAATATACTATTTTAATTGCAATAAATAAATATGCAATTATCCCAAGAATAACTATATATGGCATTGTTAATTTTTTTTGTGTTTCTCCATATGATAAACTAAATATTATTGCAGTTGCCAAAAAAGCCAAAGCAATTAATAATGTATCATAAGAAGCCGTTGAAGCCAAAAACAAAGCCATGGGCATTAATCCTACCATCGCAATAGTTCTTTTTAAAATAGGCGAAATATGAATACTCATTGCAATTATTATAATATAAAAAAGCAGATTAAACATTCTAGCGAAATATAAATAATACACAATAGACGGCAAACCAATTTGAATTATCTTTGCAATGAACTCCCCAAATATAATTCCCGAAGCAGGGATAATATGTGCTAAAGGATTTGTCGTTGCCGTTGAAAAATTATAAAATTTTTCTGCTCCATATTCCCCAGGTAATCGTTCTGAAAGATATATCTCTTTATACTCGAATGTTTCATCTAAATCACCTGCTTTTTTAGTTTGTTCTTCGATATAATTAACCAATCCCTCTGGCAACATAAACCCTATTTTACCGTTTTGCACTTCAGGGAACAAATTTCCTTTTGAAATCACATACGCCTTTTTAAAATGGCTATCTTCATCAGGCGCTTGAAACGGCGGTGTTAACACCAATAGAATCATTCCAAATACTATAGAAAGATAGATAAATCTTTTTACAATAGAACTATTGTTCATCTTCTGTCTCCTTTAAACTAATATACATGTCAACAATATCCTCTTCAATTTCATTCCATTGTCTTTTTTTTGCTGTTTGCAAACCGCCTTCTAGCAAAATCTCCCTCAATTTTTTATCTTTTGAAACTTTTTCAATTTGATTAACTGCCTCATCAATATCTCCTAAGTTATATAACAAGCAATTTTCCCCATCTCTTAGATATTCTTTATTCCCCCCATTTGGAGCAACTACAGCAATTCCTCCCGTGGCCATCATCTCCAATGGTGGATAAGAAAAACTTTCTAAAATACTGGTTTTCAACAAAATATCACAACTTTGATATATTTCTCCAACCTTATCATGAGGCACTCTTTGTAGAAATTTATCAACATAATACCATTCCTTGGCACCACCTTGGTATGATAAATAATATATTTCATATTTTTCTTTATCCAACTTTTCTACTATTTTAAAGCTTTCATCCACATTTTTATAATGGTCATCGCTATTGCCCTCAATTAAAATTTTAATTTTCCCCTCAAATTTTCTCTCAGAATATTTAAAAATACTCAAATCAATCCCATTAGGTACATATTTACTGTTCTTTCCAAATTCTTCTCTCAGCCATTCTTGGCACCACTTAGAAATTGTCAAATAATGAATCGGAACGAGTGCATTATATGTAGCATTTGCTAATATTTTTTCAAAATATCCATCTGGATTAAAATTAGTTTCAAAATTTTGAACTAAATATGCACGATGATACACATTGGAATAACTTTTTACAAAATCCAACGTACTCCACAAACTAGCTACTAAAGTATCAACATATGCTTCAAATCTTGTATCATATTTCTGTATAACAGGCACTCTACCATCCTTATTTACTATATCATTAGAATTTCGATCTTCATTAATTATAAACACATCATATCCATGATTTCTTAATATATTGCAATGTTTTATTATTACATTAACTCCTCCACTTATATTTGTCGTTGGTAATACAAATCCGAAATTTTTAGGCATTTTAGATAAAATATATTCTGTCAATCCTCTTCCTGTATATGTTGTAACTTTTTTCTTAGCTACTACATAAGCATTTTGTCCAATTCTTCTTCGATATTCAGGGTCAATAATTAAACTCTCAAGTTCATTCTCCCATTCTTTCTCCGTTTCGCACAAAATACCATCTTCTTTATGGCAAATCACATCTTCAAATGCTCCGACTTTACTTGCTATAGTCGGAACATGAACCAATCCTGCCTCCATCCACTTATTCTCAGATTTAGCTGCATTAAAAATATTATTTTCCAAAGGTGCAAGATTGATATCTACAGATGCTATTAATTCAGGAAGTTTTTTCCATTCTACAAAAGGGACTGAAATCACACGTTCTTTATAATCTTGAAGTTCTGTTGGAATATCAAGTTCCCCAACGACTTTTAAATATACCTGTGGATTTTTTCTCATAATTTTTTTAATAACAGGAAGAATCATATTAAAATCCGAATTATGAGTTATGCTTCCACTAAAGTAACCCAAAATCACCTTTGTTTCATCTTTATTAATATTTCCATATGCTCTTTCAGAATATTTTAGCATTTTCTCAGAGGCTACATTTCGATTAACATATACATCTGCTACATATTTTCTTAATTCATTTGCTAATACATTGGTCGTTGTAATTGCACAATCACATTTTTCTAAAGTTTTTCTAGTTCTTTCCACCCCATCATCATAAGTTTTTCTATCTATTGCAGACATTGTTTTTACATAAGGAATTAAATCTGTATATTTTTTATCAATCACAAGATCATCAATATCAAATATTACAGGTTTATTATAATATTTAGCTTGGTCAATGAACTTTTCAATCTCGCCAGTAATTGGACATCTAAAAAAAATAAAACCACGATAATATTTTAACATATCTAGTTTTAATCGTTCATAAAAAACACTATCCACATACAACCCAAAAGCTTGTAACTGCTCCATCTGATGTTGAACTCTATACCTGCTTGGGTGTGGTAAATAACAACCATTTATAAATAAAATATCTTTAAAACAATATTTAATTGGATCTCCAGAAATCACTCTTTTAATATAATTTTTCCCTTTTACTACTGCTGTTTTTACTCCTTCTTCTTTTATGATTCTAACTAGCTTTTGGTTTAATGATTCTACCTGTGCCATTATTCTTTTTCCTCCATATATAAATTAACAATCTTATTCTCCAAATTACTCCAATCTCTCATTTTAGCCGTTCTTATTCCACCAAGATATAGTTTATGTCTTAATTGTTCTTCAGAACATATTCTTTCAATTTTCTGGACGGCATCATCTATACATCCCTGCTCATATATCAAACAATTGTCTTCATTCACTAAATATTCACTATTCCCATCATTTTGGACAGCTACAACCATCCCTCCCGTAGCCATCATTTCCAATGGTGGATAAGAAAAGCTCTCTAATATACTTGTTTTCAACAAAATATCACATTTTCGATATATTCCCGCCACTTCTTCATATGGTATTTTATGAAAAAACTTATCAACATGATACCATGCCTTAGGTTCAGCATTATATGATAAATACCAAATTTCAAAATTCTCTGAATTTAGTCTATTTGTAATCAAAAAACTTTCATCCACATTTTTATAATACGAAGCGCAGTCCCCCTCAATTAAAATTTTAATTTTCCCTTTAAATTCTCTTTCATTAGAGCCAAGATTAAATTGTCTAAAAGATATACCATTGGGTGCATATTTTGCATTTTGACCAAATTGTGAATTCAACCATTTTCGGCACCATTTCGAAATAGTTATATAATTTACACCTGATTCTACAGCATACGTGACATTTGCTTTTAACCTCAATTCATTTCCTGCTTTATAAAAATCAGTTTCATAATTTTGAACCAAATATAATCTTCTTTTTATTTTTTCGTATGACAATAAGTAAGAGAGAGTTGTCCACATAGTGGCTACAGCAATATCCCAACTTCCTTTTATCATTCCTCTATTAAGCATTAATACAGGTAATTCTTGTCCATCACATTTTTCCCAATTAACAGAAGCATTCATACAAGCTAAAGAAACATCATATCCTTTCTTTTGTAATACACAAGCATGTTTAACCGCAACCATTACTCCCCCACTTATCTGCAAAGAAGGCAATACGAACAAAATATTTTTCTTACAATGATTTTTCAAAAACTGGGATAAACCATATCCATTTGTATAAGAAACACAATTCTTTTTGCAATGCTCATATGCTTGTAATGCAATTTTTTCCCTTTTGTCCGGCTCTTCTATCAAAGTAACAAGTGCTTCATTCCACTCTTCCAATGTCTCACACAAAATTCCCGTCACATTATTCTGAATACATTCCTTAAAGGCCCCAAGATTACTTGCAACGGTTGGTACCTGAACTAATGCAGCTTCTATCCATTTATTTTCAGATTTCGCTTCATTAAATACAGAATTTATCAATGGAGCTAAATTAATGTCAACCTGTGCTATTAATTCAGGTAATTTTGTCCATTCTACAAAAGGATGACACTTTACCTTATCAGAATAAGGACTCAATTCCTTGGGAACACACAATTCTCCCACTATATGCAATTTCAAATTATCATATTTATCTAATAGCTCGAGAATAACTGGTAAAATCATCTCAAAATCATCATTATGAGTTATACTTCCACTAAAATACCCCAAATCAATTGTCTGTCTTTTTACCTTATTTTTCAAAGCATTTTCTGATAAAAATTCCATTTTTTCAGATGCTGTATTACGATTAACAAATACTTGTGGCACATAATTTAATAGTTCTTTTTGCAAACACGATGTCGTTGTAATTGCAGCATCGCAATTTTTTAGCGTTTTACCCATAGCCCTAACATTGTCATCATATTGTTTTCTTTCCTGCATATTCATAGTATCCAAATATGGTATTAGATCAGTATATTTTGTGTCAATCACTAAATCATCAATATCAAATAAAACCGTTTTATTTAACTTTTTCGCCAATTGAATAAACTCACCAATTTTATCATTATAAGGACATCTAAAAAACACAAAGGTCCTATATAACCTTACCATTTCAATTGATAAATGTTGATAAAAGACCTCATTACTTGATATATCATAATATGCTAATTGTTCTCTTTGATGTGTAATTCTATAGCGAGCAGGGTGTGGTACTGTCGAACCACACCCATCAATAAATAACACATCTCTAAATACTTGTTCCTCTCTAACCTGTCTTTCAATTCGTCTCGTCTGAACATACGAAAAAGCCTTCTTGTTAAGTGCAACTATTCCTTCACTTTTTAATGTGCTTGTCACTTTTCCGATCAATTCTCTCATACTAAACCTCACTATTTAAACAATTTATATAATAGTCTTATAAAGAAAATCATATAGAATACAAATAAAATTACGACGAAAAATGTTTCCACATCAAATCTATTTGTTATCGTTTTTACAATCAAAGTCCCCTCAATTTTATTATTGTTTAATAATAATTCCGTATTAGGTTCAACTTTTTTTTCAAACGAAAAGCAAACAAAACTCTCCTCATCTTTAGAGTGCTGTTCAATTGTTAATATATATTCCTTTCCTTTACAATTTTCTATTCTATCAAATGGTAATTCATAAAAACGATTTTTCAAACTTTTTTTTGCATTGACCTCACCTTCAGCCACCTTTTTATCGGAATCTGCTTCACGTAAAGAATATTTAATAAAGACTTGGCTTATATCATTATTTTCTACACCCTTTATTCTTATCCCATCCAAATACTTATCTTGCATCACAAACCTTTGTTCAAGAACAATTGGATTGGATTCAACGATATTTCCATATTCACTAGGATCAATATTTCCGTCATATATTTTATGTGTTTTTGCAATATGTGCATAAGCAAAAGCAAACAACAAAATAGCTAATATGCACAATGTTCTTTTTATCACTTTTTTCATCGTTATACCTCTGATTAAGATTTTCTATATTCATTTGCAATCTCTTTTGCATCTCCAAAAGCTTTCACAACACCCTTTTCCAGCCATACAATTTTGTTGCATAATTTTTCTACCTGATTAATATTATGGGAAACAAAAAGTATTGTTGTTTCTCCATCCATCATATTCTGAATACGCCTTTCACATTTTTCCTGAAATCTGAAATCACCAACAGATAAAACTTCATCTACAATTAATATATCTGGTTTTCCTATTGTTGCAATAGCAAAAGCCAACCTTGAAACCATTCCTGACGAAAAATTTTTCACCGGAACATCCATAAAACTTTGCAATTCAGAAAAATCCACAATATCATCATAATACTTTTCCATTTCTTTTCGTGAATATCCTAGCAATGCGCCATTTAAAAACACATTTTCTCTAGCTGTCAAATCCATATCAAAGCCAGCCCCTAATTCAATTAACGGTGCTATGCTCCCATTAACTGTAACAGTACCTTTAGTTGGTTTTAACACACCGGCTATTGTCTTTAACATGGTACTTTTCCCACTTCCATTTAATCCGATCAATCCCAACGCATCACCTTTTTTCAATTCAAAAGAAACATCTTTCAACGCCCAAAATTCATCATACGAAACTTGCTTTTTTAAGCTTTTTATCACATATTCTTTAAAGCTATCGAATTTTTCAGACGACAGGTTAAATCTCATATAAACATGATCTACACAAATCATCGTTTGCTTTTCCATATTCTTCTCCTATTAACTAAATATTTAAAATAAATTGATCTTGATTTTTATAAAACACATATAAACCTATCCCCAATGCTAGCACAGTCTCAACAAAAGCTATTACAATTCCTACAAGACTTGGTAAATTTCCATTTAGCATTACATCACGAAACATAAGTAATATATTCGTCACAGGATTGGCCCTTACAATAGGTGCTAACCAATTCGGTAATATAGACATAGGATAAATCACAGGGGTCAAATACATTAATGCAGTTGTAAACACTGAATACAGATGCATAATATCCCTAAATTTTACTGTAATCGCAGCCAATATTAATCCAATTCCTAATGAAAACATAACCAGAAACAATAATGGAATTGGTGCCAATATAACCGTCCAACTCAATTCAACACGTAATGCCAACATTACTAACATTAAAGCCGTAAAAGAAGCCATCAAATTAATAAAACTAGAAAACACTCTAGATAATACAAATAGATATTTAGGTACATATATCTTTTTAATTAATGAACTATTACTAATAATAGCCCCCATTGATGATGTTGTTGTATCATTAAAAAAATTAAAAATCACTTGTCCACTCAAAAGATACAAAGGGAAATTTTCGATATCAAATTTAAACAAATTAGAAAACACAACCGATAATACCATCATCATAAAAAGAGGATTAAGTAATGTCCACAGCACACCTAATACCGATCTTCTATATTTTATTTTAATATCGCGAGCCACAAGTTCTTTTAACAACGGTTGAAACCTCAAAAAATTTTGGATATATTGAGTCACTCCTATACCTCCATCATTTACATATTTACTTTATCATATTATTCATTGTAAAATATTCATTTACATGATTAAGCAATCTAATTTACTATATCATTTTTTCTCTTTTTTGGCAAGCGAATCACATCTCACCCAGCGGTGAGGAATATATTTAATTGTTCCTATCCCATAGAATACCATCTCATTTTTTATAAGCTATCCACAATTTTCTTGTTTTTTTTGGCTGTTATGCACACTTGATGGGGCTATTGCACCAATTTCTGAAATTTGTGGATAAATATTCTATTGTTCTGTTGGGATAAATATTCTATTGTTCTATCTTCCATTCAACCACCACCTGTGCTAAAATAACCTTGTTATTCCAGTTACACCGTTGTGTATCTGAAAATGTAGGATACATCTTCTTCCGTTACTGTCAGTCCGCGAAATTTTTCCAGTAGCCCAGAAGATGTATTTTTTATTGTCTGCCTCAGTTCTCTTATATATGTGGATTCCACGCCAGAGAAAGTTGCATCACGATATCCGAGATCTGCGTCAGTAAATAATGGTACTTCATCGCATTGCTGTTCCTGCTGTTCAAGCGTTCAATACGGTACAGCCCGTTCTTTTTCTTTTGGTTATTAAACCCTTCATTTTTTATTTTCCAACACTCTCTTCCAGAAGATAATAATACTCTCCCCTGCTATTACGACTTTGGAAGTATGTACTGTCAAATCCCCATCTCCAACAGAGGTTATTAGAGTTCGTTTTTCATGACAGCATATATTGTACTTGAGTTTACGCCAAGGTAAATGGTTATTGAGCGTTTATGCGCCAAGCATCATTGTACAGTCTTTCATTCATGCTAGAAAGAACAATAATTAGAAAACCGGCAGAAAAATTTTCAGTGGAAGCCTTGACCGAGGATTCCAAACTATAGAAATCTTTTGGATTTTTCAAAAATTTGTCCTCAACTGTAGCCCGATGTGATTTCTGTTTGTCAGACCAAAGATTGGCCTCCACCTTCCTTTAGATTTCCTTCACATTAATCATGGTTTCTGTCATAAATAGGACCCCTTTGGTCTCGGCTGTATCCTTCTCAATACTAGAGTGGATTAGGAACTTTCATCCCTTAGCGACGTGCGCCGCCAGACGATCGAGTAGGAGGGAGTGATTAACTCCCGTCCTCTCACACCACCGTGCGTACCGTTCGGTACACGGCGGTTTCAATAGTTGACGTGCACGGACTGATAGGCTGTGGCTAAATCATAAAA
>NZ_JBDOHT010000017.1:0-54778 GCF_039832125.1 Dorea chungnamensis
TCCGGCTTCCTTCAGATTCGAGGTCACCCTCGACACCCTTGCCTTCGACTATATCCTTCCCACTACCGGGCGGATTTGGGACTTTAACCCTTGAGAAACGTGCGCCGCTAGGCGCACCATAAAAAGGGAGTACACGGAACATCGTATACTCCGTATTTCTATTTCAATAATTATTTTACAATACCGTCGATCGTCTCCTGAGCTTTTGCCGCTGCGTCTTCAGGTGTAGAAGCACCTGTCATCACCTCATTAAATGCCAGTGAAATTGCATCAGATACGCTTGGCCACTCTGCCAGCGGTCCTCTTGGCTGAGCATATTTAAGTTCTTCTACAAACGGTTCATATGGTGAACCTTCTTCAAATTGATTTTCAGCAATTGTCTGATCTGCGGAAATATATCCAAATGAATCCATCAGGAACTTAACCTGATCTTCAGCAGTTGAATACTGTAAGAAATCTAAAGCGCCCTCTGTATTGCCGCCCTTAATAACTGCATAATTCTCACCGCCAAGAACAGAAGCATATTCAGAATCCTTTGGGATTAATGTAACTTTCCAATTCAAATCCGGAGCTTCTTCCTGCATGGTCGGAATCTGCCATGGACCATTTACCATCATTGCAACATTTCCTGAAATGAACTGATTCATGACATCACCCTGTGTCCAGTTTGTACATTCTTTACTCATAACACCAGAGTCAATCAGTTCTTTTGCAAAAGTAAGGGCTTTGATACCGCCTTCAGAATCCAGTTCATAAGAACTTGCACCTGTAGACCACAGCCATGGAACAAAGTTAAATGTACCCTCCTCATTTTGAACGCTGCAGAACGCAAGACCGGTTACAGAATCTGTTGTCAATGCTTTTGCAGTGTCCATCAGCTCATCCCATGTAGTAGGAACACTGCATCCTGCCGCATTGAGCATGTCCTCATTATAATATAACGCAAGACAGTTTGCTCCAAATGGCACCCCATATAACTTGCCATCCAATGTACAGGAGTTTACTGTACCTTCATAGTAATTATCTACGTCGAATTTTCCGGTCAGATCCTCGAAAATTCCCATTGTCGCATAAGATGCATGGTCTGGTGAATCCAGGATTGCAATATCCGGAAGTTCATCCGCAGATGCCCCGATGGAAAGCTGTTTTTTAAAATCAGCAAATGGTACATATTTTGCAGTTACTTCATATGCATCCTGTGATTCATTATAATCTTGAATTACCTTATCCAGAGCCACCTGATGTGCTTCTGTCTCCCAGTAGTACCAGATTGTTACATCTTTGGAAGCCTCACCTTCTGAAGATCCATCTCCGTCTGAAGATCCGCCGGAGCTTCCGCATCCCGCCAGCATTCCAACCGCCATCACTGTTGCCAGCCCCATAGCCAATGCCTTTTTCAATTTCATTTCTTTTCCTCCTTTAACAGTTTTAATTTACTTATATCTTAAAACACGAACATATACTTGAAAATTCCACAAAGCTTAAAAAGGAGGAGATATCTAAAGGAGTTTTTCTGTAATTTATTTATATATCTTCCTATAATCTGCGGGAAGATACCCTGTCTCAGCCTTAAAAACTTTGCTAAAATATTTGGAGTCCGAATAACCTATCAGCTCTGCAATTTCATACAATTTTAACTGTGTTCCAAGCAATAATTCTTTAGCTTTATTCAAACGAAATTGCTTGAGATACGCGCTAAAATTCACCCCTAACACCTGATGGAACTGCGTTCCAAGATATTCTGGCGTTATTCCAAGCTTTGCGGCAATCTCATCCAATGTAATTCCTGTGCGATAAAATTCATGAATCATTGCCACTGCACGTTTTACATTCAGATTCTCAATCTGTTCTTCCGTCCTCTGGAGCCTTTCGACCAGCTCTATTGTTATTCTTTTCATTCCTTCTCTGGTTTTTGTATGTGTAATTCTATCCAGAAGTTCTCTTTGTTCAAAATGTTCAAAATTAAAATTCCCTATTTCTTTTGAAAAATTAATCATAGCCCAGAAAAATCGCACATAACATTCTTTTATTCTTTTTGGCTCATATATTTTCCCATTCTGAAAATACTTCTGAAACTGTTCCACACTCTTTTTTATTTTCTGAGGATCATTAGAGCAAACCGCCGTCTTCATCTGATTTTCTATATCCAGTGGATATACACATAGTGATGTTTGTACACGCTGAATCTCTGGGCAAGATATGATAACTTCACTTCCAAGAAGAATATTCCACTCCAGATATTGCTCCACTTCTTCATAATTATCTTTTAAATTAAAAATATTCGGAGATTCTGCCCATCCCATTGCGACACCGTCTAAATCATTACTTTTTTGCAGAAAATGTCCTTGTATCCATCTTTTAATATTTTGGTTTTTCGCATAATTATAAATAATAATTATAATCTCCTTCTGTTTTTCATCTTCTATAACACAGTAAGAAATTGACGGCTTCTCCGAAAAAATCATTTTTATTTTTCGAATAAATCTATCACATTTTTTATCCGACCATTCTTCAAAATACGATACAAACAGAGCTAATGACAGCTGTCCATCAAGTCCAAATTCTTTAATTAAATATTCTGTAACCTCTTCTTCTGGCAAAAAATCACCTGCCAGAATATTCTTCATTACCTGATCCAGGCTTCCAATCTGCTTTGGATGACGTTTCCGCTCCTTTTCCAGTTCGAATTTTACCCGTTCTACAGCTTCCGAAAAATCTGCCATCACAATTGGTTTCAAAAGATATTCTGTTACCCCAAGCCTCAATGCAGATCTGGCATATTCAAATTCTGAATATGCAGACAGTACAATAGACTTTGCTTTACAACCTTCTGCATAAATCTCCTCTAACATTTCAAGACCATCCATAACCGGCATTCGTACATCTGTAATAATTACATCCGGGTTTTCTTTACGGACGACTTCCACCCCTTCTACTCCGTTCTCTGCTTCCCCCACGATAACATTCTCCTCATCTAATTTAGGAAGCAATTTCCGAATGCCTTCACGAATCCAGATCTCATCCTCCACAATCACAAATCTCATAAAAACCTCTTCTCTCCATTAAACAGACACCCTTGGTATATATATCCAGACACTTGTGTATTCTTCTATGCTGCTTTCCACATAAACAGATGCCATTTCTCCATAATACATCTGTATTCTGGTAATAGCATTTTCCATCCCAATACAATTTTTATCTTCACTGGCCGGATAGATTCTGGAATTAATCATTTTGACCAGTTCTTCTGACATTCCTTTTCCATTATCCCATATCTGAATCATCAGTCTATCCTGTCTTGGTTCTATATTTATTTTCAGGAGATGCACCCCTTTCTTTGACTTAAAGCCATGAAAAATAGCATTTTCTACGAACGGCTGAAAAAGGAGCTTATGAATTCTCCAATCTACAACCTCTGGTGATACGTTAATTTCACATTCAAATGCATTTTTTAATCTTGTCTGCTGCAAGAACAAGTATTGTTTCAGCCATTCTATTTCACGACCGATTTTCACTTCCGCATTACTATCATCAATCCCATACCGAAGGATTGCCGCCAGTGATGTGATTGAATTGCTAATCTCAAATTCATCTCTGTCGATCGCCATCCAGTTAATCGTATCTAACGTATTATACAGAAAATGCGGATTGATCTGCGCTTCCAATGCAGCGATTTCCGCATTACGCTGTCGTTCATAAGCTTCTTTTTCTTTCTTGATAGAACTCTCCAGTTCATCCATCATATGATTAAACTGTGTCTCTATAATTCTGATTTCTGTTGGTGTATTTTTATCCACAACAGCTCTGACAGATAATTTCCCTTCTTCTGCAATTTTCATTGTCCTTACCAGACGGTTAATAGAACTCATAAGATTTCTCGTCATTGTAACTATGAGGATCAACAATATGAAAACTGTTACTCCTAATACAAACAATAAAATCCTCTGTTGGGCATTTAATCTTTTTATCAGTTCCTGCTGACTTGACACATTTACAATATCAGCACCAAACTCTTCGTCATAAACTATTTCTATTGTCTCAGAATTAACTCCTATCAGATTATTTTCTTTTAAGAACTTCCAATATGATTGTTTTCTTTTTTCAATATCATCTGACCACTCCATCACTTTCGTTCCCAAAAGTTCTTCTTCATAGCAGGATATCATATTTCCCTGCGTATCCACCATGAAAGTAAAATGAGTCCTGTCATCGGACTTTCCGCATATTTCTCTTAACATAGCTTCATCCACGCTGACAATCACCACGCCTATTTGCTTGTTTACATTTTGATAGTCAATAATACGATGTCCCAGATGAAACAGATAATAAACATCTGCAGCAAAAACTCCGGCACGTCTGGTCGGAATAATATGTGTAAAATTATCCAATGAAAAATACTCATAAATCCCATCCTGACTCATACCTATACTTCCCATCCATGAAGTACGGGTTGAAGAACCCGTCAGCAGATCATAGAATACAACCTCTCCGCTTTCTGTAATAACCGTAATACATTTAATATGTTCTTTTGCATAGAACATTCCCCTCAGAGTACTTCGAAGCCGCGCCTTTGTTGCTGTAATATCCTCTCCTTGATTAATATCATCTACCATATCCACGATATCATCATTCATATATACCTGAAACAGAATATCCTCATAAGAATCCACCCATACATCCAGACTACTCTTAGTCCGTTGAATATTCGCCTGCATGAGTTCTTCTACATTATCCCTGACAATACGAGAAGTATTAATATATGAAAAAAAGATCAATATAAGCGATGGAATTACTGCAGTAACAACAAACGCCGTCAAAATTTTCCCTTTCAAACTGGACCAAGAAAACATACTGAATATTTTTTTCACAGAATCCCCCCAATATTTTTGTTTATGTTATCATAGCATTATATTACCTCATACCTAATGATGAAAAAACATAAAAAGGAGTATTTTTCTAAAGGAAATTCTATTTTCCCACATTTCTGCTACAATCGCTCATAAAACATTTCCATTTACTAGAAATGCGCACTACAAAGTCACAAAAAAAACCGAGGGCGATGCAAACCACCTCGTCCTCGGTTTATCCTTTATCCTCTTTTATTTGAATGATTACGCATATTCTACCGCGGAATCTTAGAAAGCGCTGCCTCATCGCCCACCAAAGTCACATCATTATGCATCTGAAGGATGGACGCAGGAACTGCCGGTGTTACCGGTCCAAAGAAAGCCTTTGCCACAATATCTGCCTTATCCTCGCCACTTACAATTACCAGGATCTTCTTCGCCTGCATAATCGTCTTGATTCCCATGGTATAAGCCTGCTTCGGGACATCATCTGCGGAAGCAAAGAAGCGTTTGTTTGCCTCGATAGTTCTCTCCTGAAGATCTATACAATGGGTCTCTTTCTCAAATGCCTCTCCCGGCTCATTGAATCCGATATGCCCATTATGTCCCAGTCCAAGAAGCTGAAGATCCACCCCACCAAGAGAATGAATCAGGCTCTCATATCTGGCACACTCTTTTTCACTGTTTGGCTCCATTCCATTTGGAAGATGTGTATTCTCAGGATTGATATTGACCTGATCAAACAGATTCTGGTGCATAAAGTAATAATAGCTCTGGTCATTCGTTCTTGGAAGGCCCTTATATTCGTCCAGGTTCACAGTTGTCACATCAGAGAAATCCAGATCTCCCTTTTTGTACCACTCAATTAACTGCTGGTAGGTCCCAATCGGTGTGGAACCTGTTGCCAGTCCCAATACACAGTTTGGTTTCATGATTACCTGTGCAGAGATAATGTTTGCCGCCTTTCTGCTCATATCCTTGTAATCGGTTGCTTTGTAGATTTGCATAATCTTTTCCTCCTCAACATATTTCTACCCTTAAATTATTACCCAATTCCTATCTTTTTCGTGAATCCACAATCTTTGCCGTCCCAAAAAATTCCGGCATATGAAAACTGGGAATCTCCGACAGAATCGGAAAACACGAAGCATAGTGTTCCATTTCCTTCGCTTCTGATATCTTATAAAAGTTGCAAGTAAATTCGCTGCCTACTTTCAATTCCAATGGTCCATAGATCTTCTCCAATATTCCAATCGGAATACGAAGACTCATACTCCACTTATCTGCATCGATCTGCGCCTTGCAATCAAAAGAATCCATCTCTTCTTTCGCAAAGTATGTCCGGTATGTACGCCTGGTTCCGTATGCTGCCAGCAAAGCGCCATTCGCATTCACTTCAAAATTCAAGTAAATCGGTGGCACCATTCTTTCCTTAGCCGCTTCAAATTCAAAGAACGCTTCCAGCGCACTGTCCCGATACACAGGATCCAATGCATTCGTATAAGTACGAAGCGGATCCACCTCTTCACACACCATCTTCAGATAAAAGCCTTCCCCTGGCACAAATCCAAGATATCCGTACGTATCAGGAATCTTCTTCGTTCCCCACAGAAGATATTCCACACGAAAAGGTTCCACCCGCTCCAGTTCCTTGGCACTTCTGATTACACTAACCTCCATAGACAATATCCTTGCCACTCCTTTTATAAAATATTGTTGCTCACCACATGCTGTACTCCTAAAATTAATCTATCAAAAAAAGAATATGAAAACAAGATTGTGCAAATGCAAAGACCCGAATGTGCAAAAAAAGTCAACAATCGTGCTATTGAAAACTAAAGGGTTATTTCATATACTCATCTTATATCAACAGGGATGGGGAGGGGACGGGGGAAAACTCATTTTCCCCCGTCCCAAATTAAAATCACCCTGTCCCCAATAGGAGGGTATTATGTCTAAAACAAAGGGAAGGGTCACTTTACCAAGTGAATCTAATTTTTTGAACGAAACGAAGGAGATGCTGGAACGCTGGGGAGCCGATGCACTCCGTGACAGTGACGGCACAAAGCTTGACGATGAGATCAAGTCTTTGGATGCTAAGATCTATACGACTTATTTTGTCGCAAGAGGACACAATGAATTTGCAGAAAAACATATGGATGAATGCCAGCAGATGCTTCTGATGTCGAAACACAATCTGGCAACAGATTCTTCTGTTACGATTGATTTTCTGGACGGTTATTATCGCGAACAAGTAATCGCAGATTATATTCACGATCCTAAGAAATGGTGGGAGGTCATTGACCGTACTACGGGAGAAGTTGTACCTGTAGACTGCTGGACCATTGATGAGAAAAACGATCTGGTCACCATCAACAATGCCATTCCATTCCATGAATATACGGTATCCTTTTTCGTATATGCCATCTGGGATCCGACGCAGATGTACAACCACATCACCAACAACTGGGGGGATAAGCCGCATGAGATTCCATTTGATGTACGCCAGGTCAATTCTGGAGCTTTTGCCAAGGATTATCTGAAGCAGTGGTTAATCGACAACCCGGACACCGATGTCGTGCGATTTACTACGTTCTTCTATCACTTTACATTGGTATTTAACGCACAGGCTAAGGAAAAGTTTGTAGACTGGTTCGGCTATGGTGCGACTGTATCCATCAAGGCTCTGGAAGAATTCGAACAGGAATATGGCTATGCTTTAAGACCGGAAGATATCGTGGACAATGGTTACTACAACTCTACATTCCGCGTTCCAACGAAAGCTTACCGCGATTATATGGATTTCATCCAGCGTTTTGTTGCCAGAAAAGCAAAGGAACTGGTAGACATCACTCATGAAGCCGGCCGGGAGGCTATGATGTTCCTTGGTGACAACTGGATTGGAACAGAACCTTATGGTCCTTATTTTGAGGACATTGGTTTGGATGCAGTGGTAGGAAGTGTCGGCGGTGGTGCAACATTGCGTCTGATTTCTGATATTCCAGGTGTCAAATATACAGAAGGACGTTTCCTTCCTTATTTCTTCCCGGATACCTTCTATGAAGGAAATGACCCTTGTATCGAAGCCATCGACAACTGGCTCAGTGCAAGACGTGCATTGATGCGTAATCCGGTAGACCGCATCGGCTACGGCGGTTACTTAAGCCTGGCATATAAATTCCCGAAATTTGTAGATTATATCGAGAAGGTTACCGATGAATTCCGTCTGATTTATGACAACGTCAAGGGCAAGACGCCTTATTGCGGTCTGAAAGTTGCTATCCTGAATTCCTGGGGCAAGCTTCGTTCCTGGCAGACTTATATGGTAGCCCACGCTCTCTGGTACAAACAGACCTATTCTTACTTTGGCGTATTAGAATCCCTGAGCGGAGCTGCAGTAGATGTGGTTTTCTTAAGCTTTGATGATATTCGTGAAAATGGAGTTCCTTCCGACGTAGACGTCATCATCAACGCTGGTGATGCTATGACCGCGTTCTCCGGCGGCGAAGAATGGCTGGATGAGAAGCTTGTCACCGCCATTCGTAAATGGGTCTATGAAGGCGGCGGTTTTATCGGAATTGGCGATCCAACCGCTGTACATCACGGCGGACGTTACTTCCAGCTTGCAGACATTCTAGGTGTAGACAAGGAACTGGGATACACCCTGTCTACGGATAAATATTTTACGCAGGCACAAGATCATCACTTCATCATTGAAGACCGAACTGCAGATTATGATTTTGGCGAAAGCAAGCATGATATCTACGCATTGTCTGACCGCACAGAGATTATCGAATACTCCAATCATGAGGTACACCTTGCGGCCAACACCTACGGCAAGGGGCGCGGAGTATATATTGCAGGACTTCCTTACAGTTACGAAAACACACGTCTTCTCATGCGCGCTATGTATTATGCCGCTCATAAAGAAGATACTTTCCACGTATGGTATGCAGATAATCTGAATTGTGAGGTAAATGCCTACCCAGAAAGTGGAAAATATGCTATACTTAATAATTCAAACGAGACACAGACTACAAAGTTTTATGATGGAGAGGGCAATTGCGAGACCATCACTCTCGAACCTTGTGAGATTCTGTGGCGTTAAACAAGAATTCACACGAAGGGAGTTTATCCCATTATGGTTCAAAACATTAAGATGGAGGAGATTGTTCACCAGGACAATCTCCCCGCCAAAATTATACTACAGACCCTGGCCGGCGACACATCCCGCGTACCTCCTCATTGGCACAAAGACATCGAATTGAATCTCGTTCAGGCCGGGACATCTATTTCTATCGTAGATGGAAGACAGAGTATTCTATCACCCAACGACATCAATATCATTAACAGCAAAAAAATTCATTACGGTGATATTCTGGAAGATTCTGGTTTTATAAAACTAATCACGATCCAATGGGATTACGACTTCTTTCTCCGATACTGTCCGGACTTTCCTCAACATCAATTCTCCCTGGATAACCGCGAATGGATCAAGCCTAAGCTTCGAGAACTAATCCTGAAAATCGCCGACTTGCACCAGTCCAAAATTCCTTATTCTGAGATGAAGATACACGCATTACTCCTGGAGGTCGGGAGCCTTTTATTGGAGCACTGTCTGGAACCCAATCCCTATTATCAGGATTACGACCTTGCCAGGAAGATCGAACAGATACAAGAATCCATCATATATATTGAAAAAAATTATTCCCGGCAGATCTCACTTGCAGAGATTGCTCACCACGTAAATATGTCACCTGCGTATTTTTCGAGGAAATTCAAACAATTTACCGGAATTAATTTCTACGAATGCCTGACTCTTCATCGAGTCCAGAAGGCAAGAGATGAATTATTAAATACCAATCAAACCATCACGGAAATCGCCTTTAACAATGGTTTTCCGAACGTAAAATCATTCATCGAATCCTTCAAAAAGATATACCATATAACACCGAAGCAATACCAAAAAGCCCATAAATGTTAATTTTATGAGGCTTTTTTTATTTTCAAAAGCAAAATTTGACAATTTTTAAGCAACATAGGGAAATACACTCTATCACCTGTCTGATACAATAGAATCAGTTAGACATGTATATTATGACAGTTCAATAGTAGGAGGTATATAGAATGGGAAAATGGAGATTAAGAATTGGTTATGGAGTGGCCGACCTTGCCTGCACTCTGATCTTCTCTATGGTGGCGTCTTATTTGATGATATTCTACACAGATGTATTTGGCATCAGTGCCGCTGTTGCTGGAACCATGATGTTCGCAGCAAGAATTACGGAAGGGTTTATGGATATTCTGGCAGGTCTGATCGTGGACCGCACCAACACACGATGGGGACGGAACCGCCCGTTTTTCTTGTTTGGCGCCATTCCGCTTGGGCTTATCACGATTGCCGTCTTCTATGCGCCCCCGCTTCAGGGAAACTGGAAGATTGTATATGCATTCGTATCCTATGTCATCCTAAGCTTTATCTATGCAATCGTAAATATCCCTCTCTCTTCGATTCTACCGACTCTGACATCAGATTCGAAAGAGCGCACCGTTCTGGTTACCACACGAATGATATTTTCCATGATTGCCGCTACGATTATCACAACATTTACCACCCCGTTAGTCCGACATTTTGGAAATGATGATCCGGGACGAGGATATCTGTCTACCATTACCATCTATGCAACAATTGCAGTCATTCTGTTTTTCGTTACTTTTAAAAACACAGAAGAAAAGATCCAGCCTGCCGCCAAAGGAAAGAAATCCTCTGTGAAGAAGGATTTCCAGTCCCTAAACTCACAGTGTCTGGTCATGTTTTTATTCGGACTTTTGTACTTCTCCATGTTCAATATCCGAAGCACCTCGGTCATCTATTACTTTACCTATAATCTGGAGAAGATTGAGTTGATTCCGACAATTGGAATTCTAGGTACTTTCTCCGGCCTGCCCGTATTACTGCTTCTTCCATATATCACAGGAAAGATCGGGAAACGCAACGCTGTCATCACAGGTGCCGTCATCTATATCCTTGGCACTCTGACCATCTGGTTTGCTCAAAGTACTACCCCCATTCTGATGTGCGGTCTTGTGGCAACAGGATGCGGCATGTATCTGATTCAGGCTACATTTTTCACTATATGCCCAGATGTCATTGATTACTGTGAATACACCAGCGGACAGAGCATCGCAGGTATGATCACTGCCTGCTCCGGTTTCCTGTCCAATATTGCCATGGGCGCCAGCAGTTCCCTTCTTGGGCATCTGCTCAAAGCCGGCGGATACGTTGCCAATCAAAAACAGACAGCATCTGCTCTTAGGAGCATTCAGATAAGTTTTATCTGGGTTCCCATCACATTATGTCTTGCCATTATTGTGCTAATGCAATTCTATAAGTTAGACAGGCGGATGCCTGAAGTCCAGAAAGAACTTGCCAGACGCCGCGGCCTTTCAAAAAAAGCACCGGCTCAGATGCCAGATATTATAAAACAATAACAGAAGTATTTAAAAAAATCTAAAAGGAGTATCGTCATGAAAAAGAAATTAAAAATCGGTGTCGTGGGCGTAAGCTTCGGCATGGAATTTGTCGCAATCTATAAGAAACATCCCGATGTAGAATCTGTCGTCATTGCGGATACAGACGAAAGGTTATTAAAAATTGCACAGGAAAAATTCGGCTTTTGCGAAGAAGAATGCTTTACCGATATCCAGCCTATGCTGGATGATCCAGAAGTGGATGCCATCCACATCGTTACACCGCCCGCTACACATGCCGAATTATCCATTCGTGTTCTGAATGCAGGAAAGCACTGCGGATGTACCATTCCAATGGGGATGTCTCTGGATGAATTATATGCAGTTATTGAAGCCAGAAAAAAATCCGGAAAAAAGTATATGTTCTTGGAGACTACCGTCTTTGGAAGAGAATTCTTCTATGTGCAGGATATGTACCAAAAGGGAGAGTTGGGGAAAATCCAGTATATGAGCTGTGCACATTATCAGGACATGGAAGGCTGGCCATCCTACTGGGAAGGATATCCGCCGCTTATGCACCCGACCCATGCCATCGGCCCGTGCCTGATGCTTTTGAGAAAATATCCAAGTCATGTATATGCCAAAGGTTCCGGCAGAGTCAGAAACATCCTGAAAGAACGATACGGATGTCCGTTTGCATTTGAATCCGCAATGGTATCTCTGGAAGACAGCGATGTGACGATTGAACTGGAACGCTTTTTATATGGTGTTGCCAGAAGCTATTCTGAATGCTTTCGTGTATATGGCGAGAACAAGAGCTTCGAATGGCAGCAAACGGCCAATGAAGATCCGGTACTCTTTAGCCGGACCGGTGAATTACAGCAAGATATGATTGATCTGGATTCCGATCCTGAAAGATTCAACCGCGGCAGCGAGATCATCGAGCAGCGGATTAAGGTACCAGATTATGGATATCGACTTCCGAAAGAGATTGCTGGTTTCACGGCTGAAACTATATATAATGATGAGAATATGCACCTCTCTTTCAAACAGGGCGGAGGGCATGGCGGTTCCCACCCACATATGGTTCACGAATTCGTCAGATCCATTATCGAAGACCACAAGCCAATCGTAGATGATATCCTGGGCGCATATTGGACCGGCCTTGGAATCTGCGCCCACCAATCCGCAATGGAGGGCGGCAAAGTCATCGAGATTCCTGCATTCAAAAATTATAACAAATAAAAATTCTCCAACAAAAAAGCCTTCAAATACTATATTTCAGTACTTGAAGGCTTATTATCATATTATACAATTACACTAACAAAATTAGTCCTGTACGTATGGCATCAAAGCGATGTGACGTGCTCTCTTGATTGCTACAGTAAGAGCTCTCTGGTGCTTTGCGCAGTTTCCTGTAATTCTTCTTGGAAGAATTTTTCCTCTTTCAGAGATGTACTTTCTTAATTTTGCTACATCCTTGTAATCGATCTCGTTATTCTCTTTTCCACAGAATACACAAACTTTTTTTCTTCTACGTCCGCCGCCTCTTCTCTTGAAGCCGCCTTCTGGACGATTTCCTTTATCGTAAGCCATGTTAAACTCTCCTTTCATTCGGTTAATGAAGTTCTTCTTCCCAGGTTCGGCAGAACCTCGCCAAAGAAAAAGAACGGCTTTCTCACTAAGTTCAGCTTCGCTTCACTAAGTGTTCAATGCCTAGTTAAACGGTAATTCTTCGTCTATTCCATCTGGAATATTCATGAAGCCGTCGCCTGCATCAGATGCTGGTGCTGGTGCCGGTGTGGGAGCCGAACGAAAACTTCCGATATTCGCATCGCTTGCAGCCTTGCTCTCTGCAAATTCCTGCTCTTCTACTACAACCTCTGTTGTGTAGACTTTCACGCCATCTTTATTGGTATAACTTCCGGTCTGAATACGTCCACAGATCGTAACACGTAATCCCTGACGGTAATATCTCTCAGCATGTTCTGCCTGTCTTCCAAATGCAACACAATTGATGAAATCAGCGGTCGCCTCTCCATCACGTCTGAATCTACGATCAACAGCCAGTGTATATCTTGCGATTGCTAAAGGATTCTCTCCCTGTGAATATCTCACTTCAGGATCTCTTGTCAAGCGTCCCATCAAAATTACTTTATTCATATAATTACCTCTACTTCCTGCTTATGCTTCCTGTCTAACGCATAAATATCTGATAACGTTATCCATGATGCGAATTCTCTGTTCGATTTCGCCTGGAGTTGTAGCATCAGATTCGAAGTGGATGAAATAGTAGTATGCTTCTTTCATCTTCTGAATTTCGTAAGCTAATCTCTTCTTACCCCATTCATCGACGTCTGAGATCTGACCACCGAAACGTTCAACTAATGCTTTTACTTTTTCGATAACCTGTGCTCTCTCGTCATCTTCGATTTTTGCACTGACAACAACAGCTAATTCATATTTGTTCATGTCGTCTTGCACCTCCTTCTGGTCTTTTGGCCCCCGCTCAACTTATGTGGGAGCAAGGATTTCTGCCGCTTTCAGTCGGCAGTTTTATTGTATCACGGTTTACAATGATACCATATTCCAGTGCTTGTTTCAAGCCTTTTTCTTCAAATCTTTTGTATTTTTTTCTACTAATTTTCGCGCAATCATAATCTGATGCCCACATCCCATACATTTCAGTCGAAAATCTGCTCCTACCCGGAGGATCTCCCACTCTTTACTGCCACATGGATGCTGCTTTTTCATCGTAACAATATCTCCAACTTCATATATATATCTGTCATTCATCATTCTACTGATTTCTCCTCTTCTTTTACTCCACGAACCACGAATCGATGATTGTCACTGGCACTGGTGCAGGTTGACAATGTCACGATCGTATCTTCTGTCGTCACTTCAACTCCCGTATCATATGCTGCCACTTCCTTTGTCATAGTAAGGAATGTCTGATACTCCTCATCCGTATGAAATACTGTCAGATAAGTATCCGATGTATCTTCTACCACACCAACAGAATAGATGTGATATGTGATCTCTCTTCCATCCGGTGTATAGATGTAAAAATAGGGATTCGCCTCCCAGAATGACTTTTCTTCATAGTCCTGCAGATGTCGGAACATTGAGCCATCCTTCATACGATGTCCATAGATGATCGAGTTTCTGTCCGAAAAATCCGCCTGATTATCTACATTCAGAAAGATAGCGCCCAGGGTATTCTCATTTGCAGAAAATGTTTTCTTCAAATACGTGCTGTTATCATCTCCCTGTACGATGGGATAACTGATCTGGGAAGGCTCCGGTGAAAAACGTATCCATCCTATGGTATCTGGATTGATTGCAAGCAGTTCATCAAAATTCACTTTGAATCCCTCTTGTTCATCCTCTCCTTTTCCCGTCTCAACTGCCAAGTCTCTGATCTTATCATACTCACTTCTGCCATCATAATATCCCTTGCCAATCTTGAACAGCTGGAATGCGGACACACACAATACAACAATGGCGATTACCAGCACAATATTGGAAAGAATGCTTCCTTTTTTCTTTCTCTTTTTTCTTCCTCTGTGATACTTCTTCCTACTCATTACTTTTGCTCCATAATCTCTACAATAGTCTTCTCCGTCTGCACCATTCCTGGGGATGCGATCATTCCCATATGGCGCATCGTATCTTCAGGTGTCTTCCCATTGATGCCATGAATATTTTCAATACATACTCCCCGCAGTGCCATAGAGACAGCCCGAAATGCGGCATCTACTGCAACGACTCCCTTCATGGCACATCCATGATTACCACCATCACAGATCATACCGGTAAGTCCACTCGCCATATTCTGGATCACTCGTGTAATTACCGCTTCATCTCCTCCCTGCATATACGCAAGTCCACAGGCCATACCCGTTCCCGCCGCAATTCCACAGCCACAGAACGCAGACAATTTTCCAGAATACTCTTTGATATACATGGTAATCAGATAACTAAGTGCCGTCGCCCTAAGCAGGACATCTTCGGTCAGACTGCAGACCTCCTTATAGGCATAGAGCGGCATCGTTGCAATAATTCCATGGGCACCGCTTCCGGTAATACTCATAGCCGGCCGGCTAAGTCCGAGCACGCGGGCTTCAATAGCCCCGTTACACAGAAGCTGCGCCGTCTTAAGTACATCCGTTGATATCTTTTGATTGCCATTTTCCCGCAGAAGCTGTCGTGTAATCGTAGTTCGTTCTGACTGCATCCCTTCTTCCAGGAGTTCCAGATTCATTGCAAATGCCTCTTGGATAAAAGCGATCTCTTCCTGTGGCACCTGACGAATATATTCCAGAATCTCTTCTAATGAATACTGATGAATCATTGGTACATTTTCTTTCACTATATCATTCTCGTCTTGTGTATCTTCTGCCCGGCAGATAACCTCACCATTCTTCTCGATCCGCACAATATGCGTGTGGCTGTCCTTGATGTAAACTGTACAGCAATCCTTCGCCGTCTCTACCGTAGCATCAATGGTAATCTCTGAACCAATGTGATCCAACACTACTGTGACCTTGCCATCAGCTACCATCTGTGCAGCTGCCTCGTCATCCTTCGGTGTGATATCCGCCAGCGATTCCAGTCCTTTCTTCGCATCGGCTGCCACAGCTCCTAACGCTGCTGCATATAGATTGCCATATCTATTAGAATTAGGAATTCCACAAGTATATGCGTTCTTATACATTCCAGAATTCAATGCCACATAAACACGCTTCACTTCTCCCTGTACATAAGACTTCGCCGATGCAACTGCAAAAGCAATCGCCCCCGGTTCCGTAACACCAAGTGCAGGTTTCATATCTTCTTTAATCAACTGGGTTAATTCATTCATAGATACACCCCCCTATTTTCCATTCATTTCCCCAACAGTATAACACAACCTCACTCAAATAGGGCTTACAAGTCTAAAAACTTTATATATTTTTAATCGGCAGTTTATTGACTTTACTATCGTACCGCGTATGATAAATATATATTTAGGAGGTTGATTGATTTGAAAGAAAAACTGATACGCTTTATGTATGGACGCAATGGCGTAGATTCACTTGGAAAATTTGTACTGGCCATAAGTATTATTGTGATGCTTCTGGCAGGATGGACCGATAGTCTCATCCTGTCTTATTTATCGTGGATAGGTATCATATATCTGTATTTCCGTATGTTTTCCAGAAATATCTATAAACGTTCTTCCGAAAACCAATGGTATCTGAACAAGTCTTATAAGATTCGTACCTTTTTCTACCGTCAGAAAAATCTGTTATTACAACGCAAGACGCACCATATCTATAAATGCCCTACCTGCCGACAGAAAAATCGCGTTCCAAGAGGCAAAGGCCGAATCGAGATTCGCTGTCCAAAATGCAACACTAGATTTATCAAAAAGAGTTAACGAGGATTTCTTATGTTCGGATATATTGCAATTAATAAAGCAGAGATGAAATTTAAAGACTATGATATCTACCACTCTTACTATTGCGGGCTATGCAAATGTCTAAAAGAATGCTATGGTATAAAAGGTCAGGTGACTTTATCTTACGACATGACATTTCTTATTATTCTGCTTACCGGGCTCTATGAGCCCAAGACCAAAGAAGAAGTCGTCAACTGCATTGCTCACCCATTGGAAAAGCATCTCGCGAGGACCAATGAATTTACCGAGTATGCTGCTGCCGTCAATCTGATTCTTTCCTACTACAAATGTAAGGATGACTGGGAAGACGAACGCAAGAAAAAAGGATTTATCGGTGCCCATCTGTTGGCATCTGACATGCAAAAGATTCAGAAAAAATATCCGGAAAAAGCAGTAAGAATCGCTTCTAATCTAAGACGGTTATCACTTCTGGAAGAGGAGAACGAACAGAACATTGATCATATGTCAGGACTTTTTGGAGATATTATGGCGGAACTCTTTGCTGTCCGGCAGGATGAATGGGAAGGTTCTCTTCGCAAGATTGGTTTCTTCCTTGGCAAGTTCATCTATCTGATGGATGCTTATGAAGATGTAGAAAAGGATATCAAGTCCGGCTGCTATAATCCGTTCATCTCTTCCTATCAGTCTGATTGTAACTTTGCCGAAGATTGTAAGAAGCTATTAACTCTTATGATGGCAGAATGCTCCAGAGAATTTGAAAAATTACCTATTCTTCTGTATGTTGACATCCTACGCAATATTCTCTATTCCGGCGTTTGGTGCCGTTATACAGAAGTAACAGAAAAGCGTAAAAATACACAAGATAACCGACATCCTGACACTAAGAATTCGAACACAGGAGATTAAGAAACATGACCGATCCTTATGCAGTCTTAGGCGTATCAAGGGACGCCTCTGACGAAGAAATAAAAAAGGCTTATCGAAGCCTGAGCAGAAAATATCATCCCGACGCCAATATCAACAACCCGAATAAAGACCAGGCAGAAGCCAAATTCAAAGAGGTTCAGCAAGCCTATCAGCAGATCATGCATGAACGGGAGTATGGAACTTCTGATACATCCTACACGGGCAGGTCGGGATCTGCCGGAGGATATAACGGCGGATATAGCGGTGGCTTTGGTGACTTCGGTGACTACGGTCCTTTCCGTGGATTCAGTGGACAATATCGTCAGACAGGCCCTCAGTCTTCTAACAGCGAAGAAGATCTTCATATGAAAGCTGCCGCGAATTTCATCAACAGTGGACATTATCAAGAGGCTCTGAATCTTCTGAATGGTATCTCATCACGTAACGCTCAATGGTATTATTACAGCGCGCTGGCCAATTCAGGAGTCGGTAACAATGTAATTGCTCTGCAACACGCCAAAGAAGCCCTGCGAATGGACCCCGATAATTTCCAATACCAGATGCTGGTCAACCGTTTCGAAAGCGGCGGAAGCTGGTATCAACAGCAACAAGATCCTTACCAGACCACATTTAACACCGGAAGCAGCTTCTGCATGAAACTGTGCATTGCCAATCTGGTATGTAACCTTTGCTGCGGCGGTAGCGGGCTGTGTTGTGGCGGTGGCGGCGGAATGCCACACGGCTATATGTAAGAAAGGAATGATATTTTGTTAGAGTATTTGGTATTATACGAAAGCGAGTCTGGAAACACGAAGAAGATTGCGGCCTCCATATTTTCCCGTCTTCCAGGCAACTCCAAAGACCTGATCGACATTAACACGAATAAGACGATTCCTGAGGCCAACATCTATTTTGTAGGTTTCTGTGTACACCGGGGAACCTGCAGCATGGCAATCAGCGACTTTCTCAACGACTTAAGTGGCAAGCAGATTGCTCTCTTTGCCACCTGCGGTATGGGAGATTCTCCCGAATACTACAAAGCCATTGAGCACAGTGTCAATGCCTGGATTGAATCAGACAATGATTATCTGGGCGCATTTATCTGTCAGGGCAAGATGCCTCAGAAGGTACGCCAGAAATATGAAGCTATGCAGACTGCTGATAATTCTAAACAAATCGACCTGTATATCCGTAACTTTGACGAAGCGCTGACACACCCAGACAGTCTTGACCTGGAACACGCAAAAGTATTTGTTGACAAAACGCTGAAAAAAATAAAGGCAGAGGAATATTAAAACTCCTCTGCCTTATCTTTACCTGCAAGCTTTCCTATATTGGAAGTTCAAGATGGATGTCTTTCCCTTCTTTGATAGAAATAATTACTTTTCCGCTCTTAATCGTAGTCACAGCTCCCTGTACATTCATTTCGACAGCTGGAACTTCCTCTGCTTCCTCTGCTGCTTCTTCCTCCGGCTCTTCTTCTGTTACTTCTTTAATCCCATCTACATTATCTGCAGTCAATGGACATAAAGAATCACTCGTCTTAGTCAGTTTTGCCCCCAATACCTGTTCAATTGTCAGGCATCCATCAAGGTTCAGTAAGCCTGAATCAACTAATTCATCAAAGATTGCCGGATCTTCCAGGTTCGCCGGCTCAATTGTAATACCTGCCTCTGCTCTACAGCATAATACTGCAGGATCCTTAGCATGCGCTTTCGCGGTTTCCGCTGTAATAGACATTCTTATTACCTCCTTTTATACACTACTTTTAGTATAGCCAGTCCCTCTTTTTTATTCCAATTGCTTTTTATCATATTCAAAAAGCATTTATTGATATTCTCTATGATATATACCCATTGACATTCCTTTTCATTTAACGATATAATAAAAAAGAGAAGTGACTGCATAAGAACTCGTATTCTTTCACCAGAGAATAGCGAGTTCTTTTTTCGTCATACATTACCACACAAAAAATGTTTATAATAAGCAACAAGGAGTGATAACTATGAATTATGACGTAATCATTATCGGCGCAGGCCCTGGAGGAATTTTTTCTGCCTATGAGCTTGCCCAAAGAGCCGGAGATCTTAAGATTGCCGTCTTCGAGGCCGGCTTTCCTCTTCAGGAACGACATTGCCCAATTGACGGTGACAAGGTAAAATCCTGCATCAAATGCAAGACTTGTGCCATTATGAATGGTTTCGGCGGAGCCGGCGCATTTTCCGATGGAAAATACAATATTACGAACGATTTCGGCGGAACGCTCTATCAGTATCTTGGCAAGGAGAAGGCTCTTGACTTGATGGAGTATGTAGACAAGATTAATCTTTCCCATGGTGGAGAAGGTACGAAGATGTATTCTACTGCCGGAACTAATTTTAAGAAGATCTGTATTCAGAACAAACTAAAACTTCTGGATGCTTCCGTACGTCACCTTGGGACAGATATCAACTATATTGTTCTTGAGAATCTATACAATGAATTAAAAGACAAGGTGGATTTTTATTTCCACACACCGGTCGAACATGTAGAATGCCTTGACAATGGTTACCGCATTTCCTACAAAGATGGAACAGCCTCCTGCAAGAACTGCATTATCTCGGTAGGAAGAAGTGGAAGCAAATGGATGGAAAATATCTGCAATGAACTGGACATTCCTACCCACTCTAACCGTGTGGATATTGGAGTCCGCGTAGAACTTCCGGCCGTCATCTTCTCACATCTGACGGATGAACTCTATGAGAGCAAGATCGTCTACCGTACGGAAAAATTCGAAGACAATGTCCGTACCTTCTGTATGAATCCTTATGGTATCGTTGTAAATGAAAATACCAACGGTATCGTAACCGTCAACGGTCACAGTTACGAAGATCCGGAACACCAGACCGACAACACCAATTTTGCACTTCTGGTCGCAAAGCATTTTTCCGAGCCATTCAAGGACAGCAATGGATATGGAGAAAGTATCGCCCGACTCTCAAACATGCTGGGCGGCGGTGTGATTGTCCAACGCTTTGGGGATCTGGTCAGAGGCCGCAGAAGTACCGTCACACGAATTCGTGAAGGACTGGTAACTCCTACTCTTGCTGCAACTCCGGGAGACTTAAGTCTCGTGCTGCCCAAACGTATTCTGGATGGTATCATCGAGATGATCTATGCACTGGATAAGATTGCGCCCGGTACTGCCAACGATGACACTCTGCTCTACGGCGTAGAAGTGAAGTTCTATAATATGGAAGTAGAAATCGATGAAAACCTGGAAAGCAAGTACAAAGGCTTATATATCATAGGTGATGGAAGCGGTGTAACACATTCCCTCTCCCACGCGTCTGCCAGCGGCGTCTATGTGGCACGGCACATTGCAGAAAACTTAATCGCGGAATAGAAAAACCGCAATTCTTTATCACTAAAGAATTGCGGTTCTATTTTTTAAGAGGCGCCAACCAGATTTGAACTGGTGATAGAGGTGTTGCAGACCTTTGCCTTACCACTTGGCTATGGCGCCTTGTTTTCGGTACTTATATAGTATATCAAATGCCAAGAAGTAAGTCAATTATTTATTTCAAAACATTTTTAAAATCCAAGTTCATCATTAACCAGGATAACCTTAATCCTCTTTGGAACCTTAGAATATCTGGTAATCAAGATCTGACAGCATATCGTATCTGGAGATTTACAGTCAAAACATGCCCCTGTCTTAGCGCACGGTGTATCCAGCTGAAATCTCTGTGCATTAATAGGTGCAGCTTCATTTCTTGCTCTGGAAAGCGCATTGTCTACATCCTTTACCACCTTATTCATTCCCACGATCATAATAACATTTCTTGGACCGTTGGCGATTGCAGATACCCTGTTGGCCATACCGTCTACATTTACCAACACACCATCTTCTGTAATCGCATTACTGCTTGCAAGAAAGAAATCACAATCGTATGTAATCAGCTCAATCTTTCTCTTCTCCTCCGGTGACTTCGCCGCATCTCTGTTATACGCCTGGTAATTACCTTCACAGATTGCCTGCTTCAGCCCAATCTCCCCAATGGACATAGAGCCGCCCCATGCAACACTGCTGCCCTCCGGGATCCATTCCAAAGCTTTCGCCAATGCCTCTTCTGCATTTTCGGCATAATACCCTTCCATATTCCTAGACTCTAAACCCTTGATAATCTTTTCTCCCAACATCTTATTCCGCTTTATACGATTGATATCCATAGCCTCAGCCTCCTATATATTACATAAACTTATTGTCTATTATAACACGCCAATCTTTGTTAGGGACAGGGTAAATTGAAAAAGGGACACGGTCATTTTAATCTGGGACGGAGGAAAATGAAAAAACCCCCGTCCCCAATTAGATCTGTGTCCTCATGGTGTACCCGGCATCACGGACTTGGTTCATCTCTTCTGCATAGAGGAAGCATCTTACCTTATGTCCTTGATATTCGTATATTTCTGGTTTCTCGGCGAAGCATCTTTTCTTTGCATATTTGCACGTTCCCACGTACGGACATCCAGCCTTTCCGCCTTGCTCTGTTACTTCTTCTATTACAAATGGTCTTTTCTTTTCACTTCCATTAAGCCTCACTCTGTCTGCGGCCATAAACAGAGCCTTTGTATATGGATGCCATGGTTCTTCCATCAATTCGCCGGATGGACCTTCTTCTACCAGCCATCCATCATAGATAACGCCCAGCGTATCGCTGATGTGACCGACGATCGACAGATCATGACCAATAAACAGCATCGAGAGTTGTTCTTTTTCTTTCATCTTACATAGTAGATGGACCAATTGTTCCTGTGTCTGTATATCGAGACCGGAAAATGGTTCGTCACAGATTAAAAATTCCGGATTCATCAAAAGTGCTCTTGCAATCATGACTCTCTGAAGCTGCCCTCCCGACAATTGTTGTGGATAATCCTGTTTTCTTTGTTCTTCCAATCCCACTTCATCCAGTATACGCCTGAGTTGTTCTGCGATTTCTTTTTCATCAGAAATTCCTGCCGCCATCAATGCTTCTTGCAGATTCTCATAGACGGTCATTGTCGGATTCAGGGCCTGGTACGGATTCTGGAAGATCATCTGAATCTTTTTCCGATAATCTATACGCTGCTTTCTTGACTTCCAGTTCATTTCCCTACCTTTCCAATACACCTCTCCTTGTTCAGGTCTGTACAATCCCGCCAGGACACGCGCAAATGTACTTTTCCCGCAACCACTCTCTCCTACCAGGCCATAGCTCTGATTTTTTTGTATTGCTATCGTTATCGAATGCAGTACTTTCTTTTGTCGAAATTCTTTACATACATTCTTTGCATGTAACAGAATATCCTTCTTATCTGCTTCGGATGCGGCCTGTGGAATCTGTTCAAGATTCTTTCTTGTCTGAATCAGCATTTTTGTATATGTTTCACTGCTGTGATAGAGTATATCACTTACCCTTCCTTGTTCGACGATGCTTCCTTCGCGCATGACCAACAAGCGATTACACAGAGCACCGACCACTCCCAGATCATGGCTGATCATAATCACGGCAATCCCCAGATCTTTTGACAGTCTTCTCAGCAAATTCAATATCTGTGCCTGCACCGTCACATCTAACGCAGTCGTCGGCTCATCAGCAATCAATACTTTCGGATTCCCAGCCAGAGCGATTGCAATACAGATACGCTGTTGCATCCCTCCCGAACATTCAAACGGATACCGATTCATACATGCACTTACATCTCGGATTCCCACCATATCCAACAATTCTTCTGCTTTTTCTTTCGCCTCCTGTCGGGTACAATCCGTATGTAGTCTTAGACTTTCCATAATCTGCCTGCCAATCTTCATCAATGGATCCAGGCATGACATCGCATTTTGCATGATGACCGCGATCTCACCACCGCGTAGTTTTCTTCTTTTCACATCAGTCAGAGGCGGTGTGATATCTTCTCCACAATACCGAATCTGTCCGCTTGAAATAACGGCTCCTTTCTTGAGAAACCCGAGGATAGCCATTGCCATCGTTGATTTTCCCGATCCAGATTCTCCCACGATTCCCAGGATTTCCTGGCTTTCAAGCTCAAAAGAACAATCTTTTACCACTTCTTGCTGTCTTCGCGTATATGTTATGGTCAGATGATCGACCACAAGCAATTTTCCCATGCGGTATCCTCCTATATCTCTTCCGGTATCCTTTGAGCACCATTCACTCCCTGTTGCTCCAGTGCATAACCAATGCTTTGCAAACATACAATCAATGCCGCAAGTACCAGAACCGGGAATAATATCTGAGTCGGATATTGAGTAATCAACGACCTTGCATCCTGAATCAGTGTTCCGAGACTTGCTCTGGGCGCTGCAATTCCAATCCCAAGAAAGCTTAAAAATGCCTCTGTAAATATCGCTTTGGGAATCAGCAATATCGTCTGCACAATCAAAAGCCCTCTCTCATTTGGCAAAATATATTTAAAAATGATTCTCCACATCGGAACTCCCATCATCTCCGCTGCCAGACAGTAATCCATCTGCCGAAGCCGTCTTGTCTCTACTCTTACCATTTTCGCAAGATCAACCCACCCTGCCACACAGATTCCCAGTATCACACTTCCAATACTTGCATCCAATACCAGAAGTATCAGAATCACATAGAGCATAGACGGAATTGCACTGATGATATTCATCAGTTCCAGCAAAATGCTGTCAACAACCAAGTTGGCAAGTCCAGACACTGCACCAACCACAACACCTATGACAAAGCAGACACATGCACTGACGAATCCAACCGTAAGACTAATCCGCAACCCATAGAATACACGGGTAAAAAGATCTCTTCCGAACTTATCCGTCCCGAATAAATGTGCCACCGACACACCAAGATTCTGACTCGCCACGTCCTGTGCATCATACGAATACGGCGAAAGGATAGGAACAACTATCGCTGCAGCCACAAACACACCCAAGATTCCCAGATATATAATTAATTTATTATCTTTCATTAATTGTTTCATCTGTTCTGCTCCGTTCCAAACCGAATTCTAGGGTCGAGATACATCTGTACTACATCCAGCACAAGTTGCGCAAGAATCACAATCGCCCCTGCAAAAACCGTAAGTCCCATAATCACCGTATAATCACGGTTATTGATAGACATAACGAATTCTCTTCCAAGACCGGGAATAGTGAAGATACTCTCTACCACAAAACAGCCCGTCACAAGATACACCAGCAATTGTCCAAGATAAGTCAGCAACTGTGTAAGAGCCGGCCGCCACATATGCCTCATCAGGATTGCTGATTCTTTCAGTCCTTTTGCCTTCAAAAACATAACATATTCCTGTGTATATTCTTTTTGCACTGCGCTGTAGAACATCCGCGAAATCACACATGTTGGATACACGGCAAGTGCGGCCACCGGCAATACATAATTCATTGGCGTCGTGATCCCGGCAATTGGAAACCATTTCAAATATACCCCAAAGATGAGCATGAATAATAAGGCATATACAAAGTTTGGCACACCAATCCCTACACTCTCGATAAACAAAATCACTTTTTTTACAAGCTTTCTTTTGGTCATCAGGTGCCAGATTCCTAAGAGAGTTCCAAGAATCAGACTCGACAGAAAAGCCAGTATTCCTACCTTCGCCGTCACAGGAAGACTTCTTGCAATCACAGAATTTACCGTTACTCCTGGTTTCTTGATGGACATGCCAAGGTCTCCTCGCAACAGGTTCTTCATATAGAAAGCAAACTGCACCTGCAGAGGCTCTCCAAGCCCATATTCCTCTTCTATCGTCTGAAGAACTTGCTCCGATACATTTCCCGTATCAAAAGGATTTCCCGGCATCTTATGCGCCATCACAAAAGTAAGAAATGTAAGAAACAATAATGCCGCCGCTCCTGTCACCAGCCGTTTTGCCACATACTTAGCCACGTTCTCTAAACCTCGCTTTCAGTTCTGCCGCCAAAGTTCTTGCGATATTCTCAGCTTCCTCCACTGGCCCTCGCTTCTTCCCTGTGATATAATCTTTCGCTTCTTCGTCATAGTACAGACCGTTCAGAATAACTTCTTCTCCTTCTATCTGTGCATAAGCCGCTGTTGGAGCGCTGCAGCCTCCACCCAGCATACGCACAAATGCTCTTTCTGAAAGAGCAGCCACTTTCGCTTTTTCATCCATCACGCAATCCAGATAACTATAATCTTCACCAGCTCTTCCCTGTACCGCCAGAATTCCCTGCCCTGCTGCCGGTATTAACTCATCCGTTGCAAGTATTCTTCCCGCCACAGATTCCATTCCAAGGCGTTTTAGCCCAGCCATTGCAAGTATGGTTGCATCACACTGTCCTTCTTCCAACTTACGCACGCGGGTCTGTACATTTCCCCGCATTCCGGTAAATGCACATTTTGGGTACAGGCGTTCCAGCTGAATCCGTCTTCGGTGGCTGGAAGTTCCGATTACCGTAATGTCTTCTGGCTTCACACCTTTGCGAAAAAGAATCGCATCCCGCGGATCCTCTCGCCTGGAAAAAGCAAGAATCGGGAGTTGTACCGGGTTCTCAACAGGCATGTCTTTTAGACTGTGCACGGATAGATCTGTCCGGTTTTCCAGAAGCGCAAGATCCAGTTCTTTTACAAACAAGCCTTTCCCGCCAATCTGATCCAGACTGCGATCCAGAATCTTATCTCCTGTTGTCTTCATTGTAATAATCTGTACTTGAATCTCAGGATGTGTATGTTCGATCAATTGCGCAACATATTCTGCCTGCCGCACTGCAAGTCTGCTTTCCCTGCTTCCAATCCTTACGATTCTCTTCATGATTCCATCGCCTCTCTTACATGTTCTGCAAATATTCTCTGTATCCCTTTCATCTCTCCCAGTCCTTTCTCTACTACTCGAGACGGGAATCCCATACTCTGGAATCTGGCCATCCAGGAACGCTCATCACCAGACAGATCATGATGAACATGTTCGCCACTGACAATCATAAATGGTATGATCCGAAGCGGCCTTGGCTCCAACATTCCAAGCTTCTGCATCACGTCAGATACACTCGGATACCCTTCAACGGTTCCGACCAGCACATTGGAATAACCCATAGAATGAAAAGCGTATTCCAGCATAGTATAAGCAGCCTGTGCATGTCCTTGTGTCCCATGACCGGCAAGCACGATTACTTCTTCTTTATTCATCTGCCAATCTTCTATCACAGAATGAACACACGCCTTATAATCCTCTACCTGATTTAAGAGAGGTTCTCCTAATTTTAAGGTCTGAAAAAAATCCCGGTAACCTTCCAATGCACTTTTTAGTCTCTCATATTCCAAGCCATGGACCACATACGTCGGCTGTACAACAATATGTTCCATTCCATCTTCTCGCATCTGCGTAATTGCCTCTTCCAGCGTCGGAATTGCAATTTTGTTCTCTTCCCATAGTTTTCGGATAATCCTCTGACTGGTAAATGCTCTGTACAATCTATAATTTTTAAACTCTCCTCTTAGATAATTCTCTATTCCTCCAATTGTCCGCTCCAGATTCTCTTTATAACTCGTTCCAAAGCTGACGACCAAAATTGCTTTCTTCATACCGCATTCTTTCCTCCCATCCTTTATTGAACCGATGCACCTCTAAGATCCAGTGTCCCCGTTGCCGGGATCTGTGTGATTCCCGTAATATTCGGCCGGATCAGATTCACATGATGCATAGAATAGAGCGGAATAATATAGAACTGTTCCCCAATCGCATACTGTTCTGCTTCATGCATAAGTTCGCTTCTCTTTGCCGGATCTGTCTCTGTGTCAGATGCTTCTACCAACGCGTCATATACCTCATCCCTGATTCCACTACAATTATAAGTGCTGTTTGAAAGCAACATAGATAAATACGTATTCGGATCAGCGAAATCAGCCGTCCAATTCATACGGCATAATTCGAAGTTTCCTGCTCTTCGTTCCGAATAATTTACCTGAAGCTCCTGTGCATTCAATTCTATTGTAATTCCCAGATTTTCTTTCAGCTGCTGCTGCAGTACCTGTGCGGTATCCATATCCATTTCCAAAGTCGGATAATTATAAGTAAGAACAGGAAACCCTTCTCCATTCGGATAACCCGCTTCTGCAAGCAGCTCCTTTGCCCTCTTTAGATTTTCTTCAAAAGGAGCCTGCGCACCATCTACAAAATATTCTCCCGTTGATTTATCTACCATATATTTTGCGACAAAATTTACCGTAGGCTCTGTATCCTTTCCCACCGCCCGGCAAAGTTCTTGTCGGTCAATTCCAAGGTTCAATGCCTCTCGCACACGAACATCCTGGAGCACTTCTACTTTCTCTATATTCATATATATATATCGTGTAGCAATTGCATCCGTCACCACAAGATCATCTTGTCCCTCATATTCATCCATCACTGTCCCCAGTAATGACAAAGCCACATCCACCTCTCCAGTCGCGTAAGCTGCTGCCATCGACTGCTTATTATCGAAGAACTTATAGGTAATCTTATCCAATGCTATATTGTCTGCATCCCAGTAATATGGATTCTTCTCCAACACAAAATACTGCTGTGGCACATATTCTGTCAGATAAAACGGTCCATTGGATACACTCGTCGCCGGGTCGATATCCCACCCACTTCCAACTGCATCCGCATAAACCACACACGATGGAGTATATACCGGAAGGCGTAGTAAATCCAGGAAATACACGCACGGCGTAGACAGATGGAAGATCAACGTCGTATCATCCGGTGTCTCTACTCCGAGTGTACTCATATCTGCTTCCCCATTATAGATTGCTTCGGCATTCTCAATCGGGAACAGATAGTTTGAATATCCATTTCCACTGGCCGGATCCAGAGAACGTTCAATGGTGTTGCGAAAGTCCGCCGAAGTAACCGGTGTTCCATCCGACCATTTTGCATCTTCTCTCAAGTGAAAAATCCACTCTGTCTTATCGTCATTCACCTCATAGGATTCTGCAGCACGGTATTCAATCTCTCCATTCTCATCATACGTCAAAAGTTCGTCCAACGCAGATACGGAATATGCCAGATAAGTATCTGCAATCATCCCCGCCGGATCCAGGCCGCCGCTTTCACTGTTTGTACCGACGACGATCTCCTGTCCGCTCTTGCCAGAGACATTCTCCGCTCTTTGATCTTTGCATCCTGCTGCCATCACCAGAATCATGGTGACAGACAGCAGAACTCCCAATATTCTCTTCATCAACTATACCTCCTGCTTCGCGTGAAGTTCTTTCAACTTTTCTACCATACTTGCAATGGTTGCTCTGTCCGATATCTCAATCTTCATATGGTATTTTCGTGCTTCTGCCGCAGTCTGTTCTCCAATACACAGAGCAGGAACTTTGCAAAAATCCATTCCATCCATCGTCTGAACGAACCCCCGGACGGTTGATGCACTCGTAAATGTAACCCAGTCGATCAGTCCCTGGTTAATCTTATCCTTTACCATATCGGCCCAAGGGCTGTCCTGTCTGCATATCGTTTCATAAATCGCAATATCTTCATATGCAAGATCTGCTCTTTTCAATTCTTCTTTTAATTCCTCAGAACCTTGCCTTGCGTGAAGCAGATAGACTTTCGCATCCTTTCTTGCAGTTCTTACAAGTGCTTTGCCAAGTTCCCTTCCATTATATACTTCTGGCACCACATCCGTCATCCATCCGTATTTTTCCAATTCTTTTGCTGTTGCTTCCCCAACCGCAGCAAATCTTACATCCGCTCCTTTTCGCAGCACGCTTCGAATATCTTTCCCAAGACTTGGTAACGTAACACTGAAAAAAGTTTCTACTCCTACTGGACTTGTAAATGTAAGCCACAATTCTCTTCCAGCCGGTTCGTCAAACAACTCATCCAACCGAATCTGTTCCAGTGCAATAGCGGTCGTATCGATCATGGGCAGTTCCAACACCTCTGCACCCGATTCTCTTAATTGTGCAGTCAGCTTACTTGCTTTTTTCCTGGATCTGGTCACAATAATCTGCATCTGTGCAAGTTCACGCTTCTCGTACCATGCGAACAGCTCCGATAATGTACATACTCTCCCTACGACAATGACTGCCGGAGCTTGAATTTTGGCATCTTTGGAGTCTCTCTCCAGGCAGTCAACCGTTGAGATTACCTTGCGCTGTCGGTATTGCGTCCCTCTTTCCAGGACTGCCGCCGGCATCTTAGGGTCCATCCCTGCTTTCATCAGATTCTCCATGATCATTCCCATCGAGCCAACACCCATAAGAAATACCAATGTCGCATCCATACGCACCAGCGCATCATAATCTATGCGATCCTTTCCATCTTTTCTTGGATGTCCGGTGATCACATGAAAGGAAGAAGTAAAATCGCGATGCGTCACTGGAATTCCTGCATAGGCAGGCACTGCCACCGCCGAAGTCACTCCCGGAACCACTTCAAACGGTATTCCATATTGCACCAGTAATTCCAACTCTTCTCCACCTCGCCCGAACACAAACGGATCTCCGCCTTTTAAGCGAACCACTTTTTTCCCCTTTAACGCTTCCTCCAGAAGAATCTGATTCGTCTTTTCCTGTGATACAGAGTACCTGCCTGAGCGCTTCCCGACAGATACCTTTTCTGCATCCTCCGGAAGCATACACAGTATCTCCTCTCCAATCAGCGCATCATATGCAATAAAATCTGCCTGTTCTATGACCGTTATGGCTTTCTGAGTCAATAATCCAATCTCTCCAGGACCTGCTCCGACCAGCCATACTTTTCCCTTACTCATCTCCATGTGATTCCTCATTTCATCTGATAATTCTTACCGATATCCAATTCTGGATCTCATAATATAGAATGATACCATAATTTTCATTCTGTTTTCATTAGAAGTAATATCATATCCCAATACTTCTTTAATCTTGTTGATCTTATAAGCCATGGTATTCTTATGGCAATATAACGCCTTTGATGTCTCGACAATATTACACTCGTTCTTAAAATATGCTTCCAGAATCTCTACATAATCCGTGCCATTCTCTTCATCATAGTCCATTAATTTCCCTAATGTTTCTTTTACAAACTCAGGATAGATCTCTTCCTCTTTTATATCAGAAAGAATCTTATATATTCCAAGCTCTTTGTAACATAATATATTCTTGTCAATCGGAGCCTTTGTCAATTCATATGCTGTTCTCGCTCGTTCATAAGACTTATGGATCTCTTTGATGCTATTTACCATTGTTCCGATGCCAACATATACATTATCATCTTTCTCGCATATTTTTTGAAAAATATCCAATAATTTCCTTTCAGAATACCCCGTCGCAAGAATAATAAGACGATTATTCTCTTCATATATAATTCTTCTCTCCAAGGTATAATGTAATTCCTTCTTAATCTGATTCAAACGTTCATTGCCACGTTCTGTATTGTACACATTACAGCTTAACACAATAACATTATAGGTCAAATTGCGATAGAATCCATTTCCCTCAAAATAATTTACATACAGTTCTTCATTGTCCGGGAAAAAGATTGCATTTCGCAATGCAGTGCTTAAATTCGTGTCTCTCTGCTCGTTCTTCAATAAAATTACGGAAAAAATACGCATGATATCAATATATGGAGTCTCCCATGTTGCCGAAAACAACGGGAATTCCAGTTCATTGCAATAATCAACAATCTTTTGTGATATCTTTTTCCCCTCACGAATCGCAATCATCAATCCGCCGGCGCACTCTTTATTCAGTGCTTCTATATACCTCTTCAGCCATTCCTCCGAAACATAATTCAGCCCTGAATTAAAGACCAATTCATCGCCGTGCAGCATAGGTACAAAATCCATATCTTCCACCATATGTATCCAGCCAATCATCTTATGAAAGCAACTCTTCGTAAGCAATGCAACGCCATATTCCGGATCGATCTCTGCATATAAGTTCTCTAATTCAACAGCCATTTTCCCCCTCCTCTACACTTCGCATGGATATTATACCATTGCATTTGTGCTTGAGCCACAATTTTTTGTCATAATTATGTATTTATAGACTATACAAAAAATATTTTCTTGTGATATATTGTTTTTGGAACACAAATGAAAACCCCGATTTTTGTTGTTTCGACTTTATCTCTAGATTTTTAAAAGGAAAGCCCCTTGAAGCAGATATACTTCAAGGGGTTTTTGTCTGTATCGGTCATCGCCGAAAACTCCAGAAAATAATTCTGTCACACCCTCATTATCCATGATATGATGAAAGAAAATGTTTATACAGAAAGGATGCCTTCCATGGAGAAATCATCACCTTTATATTTTCCACTTTTTGTAGACCTGTCCGAGAAAAGAATCCTCGTGATAGGGGGCGGCAAGATTGCCCAGAGAAGAATCGAGACACTTCTTGATTTTGCTGCCGACATCTGCGTCGTAGCACCAGAAATCACAGACAAACTGCGAATATTGAGTGAGAGCCGGCGCATCCAATGGATCCAGGATGTATATCACACCAATCTGACAGAAGGCGCAGACATTGTACTCGCCACAACAAACAGCAGCTCTTGTAACGATCAGATCGCGGCAGACTGTAAAGCACGAAAAATACCGGTAAATACCGCACATAAAAAAGAATCTTGTGACTTCTACTTCCCCGGGATCGTACGGCAAGGCAATATTGTTACCGGGATCAGCACCAGCGGATTAAATCATCACGAAGCCAAAGAAGCTCGCGAACGAATCAGCCAGGCATTAGGGACACGGCAAATTTAATTTGGGACAGGGATATTTTAATTTGGGACGGAGGAAAATGAAAAAACCCCCGTCCCAAATTACAAATTAAGCACAAAAAAACAATCCTTTTTCAAGGATTGCTATTTTGAAAGGCGCCAACCAGATTTGAACTGGTGATAGAGGTGTTGCAGACCTTTGCCTTACCACTTGGCTATGGCGCCATACACTATAATATGAATGAGCTTTCGCTCGAATGACTCCGACGGGAATCGAACCCGTGTTACCGCCGTGAAAGGGCGATGTCTTAACCGCTTGACCACGGAGCCATATTACGCTTTCCTCAAGCGCGACCGATGTTTATATTAACATAGTTATTCATATTTTTCAAGTATTTTTTCTTTTTTTTCTAATTTTCTTTTTCCTATACATTTTTCTCCACGGAGAACCTTTTTCCATCATGTTTTGAGCCCTTCCATCCGTTGACAAACCCGCCTAAATCCGATATGTTGAATAGGTATCTAAGATTATTATTACTTTTTATATAAGGAGCAAACATTCATGAAATCATTAGTTCTGGCTGAAAAACCCTCTGTTGCCCGTGACATTGCCCGCGTTTTGAACTGCAAGAAAAGTATTACCGGCGCAATTGAAGGTGAGAAATACATTGTCACCTGGGCTTTAGGACATCTTGTCACATTGGCAGATCCAGAAGAATACGATAAGAAATTCAAGGAATGGAATATTTCCTACCTTCCAATGCTTCCAGAAAAATGGGAACTGGTTGTAATCAAGCAGACATCCAAGCAATACCACAACGTCAAATCTCAACTTTTCCGAAAGGATGTGTCTGAGATTATCATCGCTACTGACGCCGGGCGCGAAGGGGAATTGGTTGCACGTTGGATTCTTGATAAAGCAGGATGTCACAAACCAATCAAACGGCTCTGGATTTCTTCTGTGACTGATAAGGCTATCCGCGAGGGATTTGCCCACTTAAAAGATGGTCGTCAATATAATGCATTGTATTATGCTGCCAAAAGCCGTGCTGAAGCAGACTGGCTGGTTGGAATTAACGCTACTCGCGCCCTTACGTGCAAATATAATGCACAGTTGTCTTGCGGACGTGTTCAGACTCCAACTCTCGCAATCATTGCCCGCCGCGAAGCTGAGATTCGTTCTTTCAAACCCGAAGACTACTATGGGATAAAATGTACTACCAACTCCAGCCAGTACAACTCCCCGGTCACATGGACCTGGCAGAACGCCAAGACCGGAAGTCTTCGTTCTTTCCAAAAGGATGTTATGACTGATATCACTGCCAGACTGAACGGGCAGATATTGGCCATCACCGATGTTCAAAAATCCGCTAAGAAAACATTTTCCCCAGGTCTCTATGACCTGACAGAATTACAGCGTGATGCTAACAAACGCTTTGGTTTCTCTGCCAAAGAAACCTTGAATATTATGCAGCGTCTGTATGAACATCACAAAGTACTCACTTATCCTCGAACCGATTCCCGCTACATCGGAACCGATATTGTCCCGACCATTAAAGAGCGGCTGAAAGCGTGTAACACTGGACCTTATAAGAAATACATTCCTGAACTTCTGAGAGGTCCGATTAGAACCAGTAAATCTTTTGTAGACGACAAAAAGGTCAGTGATCATCACGCAATTATACCGACGGAAGAATATGTGCAGCTTGATCACATGAGCAATGAAGAACGCAAAATCTATGATCTAGTTGTGCGCCGCTTTATCAGTGTTCTATCCCCGGCCTTTGAGTATGAGCAGACCACAATGAAAGCTTCTGCTGCCGGACAAAATTTTATTGCAAAAGGAAAGATTGTTCTATCTCCAGGCTGGAAAGCCATCTATGAAGCGGATAATATTGATGACGCGGATGAGGAAAATGATGCCGCCACATATGTATCCGAACAACCGCTTCCTGCTCTGGAAAAAGGCATGAAGTTTCCAATTGTGACGGTTTCTCTTACAACCGGAAAGACAAAACCACCAGCAAGATTTACCGAAGCAACCCTGCTAAGCGCTATGGAAAATCCAGTAAAATACATGGATTCCCAAGATGCAAAAGCACGAAAAACATTGGGGGAGACCGGCGGTCTGGGAACCGTCGCCACAAGAGCTGATATTATCGAAAAACTATTTCACTCCTTCTATATCGAGAAAAAAGGAACGGAGATTCTGCTCACCTCCAAAGGCAAACAACTTCTGGACCTTGTCCCGGAGGATCTAAAAAAGCCAGAGCTTACTGCCCAATGGGAGATGGAACTCTCACAGATCTCCAAAGGAAATCACAAAGCAGATATATTCCTTCGTGAAATTATCGATTATACACAAGAACTCATTCAGGAGATCAAAAACGCTGATGGGAACTTCCGGCACGACAACCTGACCAATACCAAATGCCCACGCTGCGGCAAACGAATGCTGGCAGTCAACGGCAAGAGCGCCCGCCTTCTGGTATGCCAGGATCGAGAATGCGGTTATCGCGAAACCATTGCACGTCTAAGCAATGCCCGCTGCCCAAACTGCCACAAAAAGATGGAGCTAATAAAAAAAGGCGAAGACGAAACCTTCGTATGCCAATGCGGATACAAAGAAAAACTCTCCGCATTCAAAGCCAGAAGAGAAAAAGAAGGTGCCGGTGTCTCCAAAAAAGATGTACAAAAATATCTAAAAAAACAAAAAGACGAACCCATCAACAACGCCTTCGCCGAGGCACTACGCAAAATTGGGGACGGAGAAAAATAAAAAAACCTCCGTCCCTAATTTACCCTGTCCCTTTTATATGCCACAATCAGATCTACCATTCGATTATAACTTTCCACTCCATCTTTTTGTCCGTTTGCCTTTAAATATGTATCGTTCACTTTATTAGATACTTCTGCGACTGTCCCGTCATACCTTGCCCAGAATTCGTGATTCGCCTGCAGATCTGTCTCTGCCTCCGTGCTTAACTCACCGCACACTTCTTCCCACGCATCGTAATCAACTTTATACAATACATTCATGCAATGAATCCACCCCAGCATATTTCCGCTATATTGGAATGTTGCTTCCTCAGACTCGCGGCAGGCAAGAAATGCGATAAAGTTGGCTTCTTGCTCTTGCATAAATCCTCGCAAGTGCGACAGTTCGTGGCAGATGGTAAATGGAATGTTATAATCGGTCATTGCCTGATTGTAATTGGCTTCTATGGTAAACGGAGAATATACCCCGCTCAGGTTCTGTATGGAAAGTATCCAAGAATCCAGCAATCCTTTTGGCTTTGGATAATATCCTTTTAACTCTGGATATGTCTCGCCTAATTTTTGCATAGCAGTCACTGCCTGTTCCTCTGTCGACACCTCCAGCTCCATGGTTCCTTCTTGATTCCGTTCCACCGCATTGCTATATTGATTTACTTCTTCTGTCAGCCATACACAGACTTCCTTCAACTCTTCAATCGAATATTCATCTGCCTGAATCCCAGAAGTTTCCGAAAACGAATCCCTGTGATAATTCACTCCGCAATTGACCACATATAAGAAAAACAAGACGCCTGCCGCTAAGAAAACATTGCACAGCCATCCATATCCTTCTTCTTTTTTCAATTTCTTCCGAATTCTTCGAATCAGAAGCTGTGCACCAGACACCAGGAAAATAAGAATCATAAGATAAAGTAGTACTTCCGATACAGAAAAGGGGAAATATCCCATCGCACGACCAACTGTCTCCACCCATACTGGATAGATATGCGTGCTGTACCACTGGGCAAAGTCTTGACACATTCTCGCAGCCAGACTCAAAATAATGCTAATACCAATCAGTATACTGCTTATGATCACCTTGGTTTTCGTACGTTTTTTTATTCTTACATTCTTATCATCTGAAAACTTTGACATTGTAAATTTACCCTTATTTTATCATTTTTTCAATCTTTTATATCAATATAGTATCACGCTGGTTTTTCCGTCTCAACCCTAAAAATGTACCAATCTGCCAGTATAATCTACTTCATAAATTCCCCAAAAACCCCTTTGACATCATCCCAAAAAACTGTTATGATACATGGTACAGCGTGTAGCAAAACTGCGTAAATCCGGTTGAATGCTACATGCTTTTTATTTTTATGTGAAGCGTGTGGCCCTGGGCATAAATCCAGCTCTTTGGCCACACTTTTTATTTTGCCAGAGAAGTCTCTTACAAAATAATTAACATATGAAGGAGGAAAATATCATGGACCAAAAATCAAATCGTTTTTTGGAAACAGAACCAATCGGGGTATTGATGCGCAAGTATTCTGTACCCTGTATTATCTCGCTGCTGGTAGCAGCACTTTACAACATTGTTGACCAGATTTTTATCGCCAACGCAAGCTATCTGGGATCTTATGGTAATGCAGCAAATACAGTCGTATTCCCACTGACAGTCGTGTCTCTGGCTATCGCAGTCATGATCGGTGACGGCTGCTGTGCTTTCGTCAGCATCAGTCTGGGTGCCGGCAAAAAAGATGACGCCCACAAAAGTATCGGCAGCGCCGTTATCCTGTGCATCATCTGCAGTGTCATCCTGACTGCTGTATATCTTATCTTTCAGGAACAGATCCTGACTATGTTCGGTGGACGTGTCAATGAAGAAACTTTCCGTCAGGCTAAGGAATACTTCTTCTGGATTACGGTAGGTATTCCGTTCTATATGTTCGGTCAGGCCATGAATCCCATTATTCGTTCCGATGGAAGTCCCAAATTCGCTATGATTTCCACACTGGCAGGTGCATTTGCCAACATTATCCTGGATCCAATATTCATCTTTATCTTCAAATGGGGAATGATGGGCGCTGCAGTGGCAACCATCACAGGGCAGATTCTGACTGCTATCCTGGCCATATGGTATCTGTGCCACATGAAAGCAATTCAACTTAAGAAAAACAGTTTTCGTATTCACGGAAAACTTTGTAAAAAATATCTTCCACTGGGAATCTGCAGTTTCTTATCTCAGATCTCGCTGGTTGCTTCCATGGCTGCAGTAAATAACATGATTCAAAAATATGGGGCAATGGATGAAATCTTCGGTCAGGCGGAATATGCCCAGATCCCAATGGCAGTTGTAGGAATTGTTATGAAATTCTTCCAGATTGTTATCTCAATTGCAGTAGGAATGGCAGCCGGCTGTATTCCAATCGTCGGCTACAATATTGGTGCCAAACGGGATGACCGTGCCAAGAGTCTTTTCTCTCATCTGCTGATTGCCGAAGCCATCGTTGGTGCCGTCGCTACCGTTATTGTCATATGCTTCCCAAGACAATTAATCGGTATCTTCGGAGCATCCAACGAAAGCATCTACTATACCGATTTTGCAGTAAAAGCATTCCGAACCTACCTTTGTATGATGACCCTTGCCACTGTCAACAAAGCAACTTTCATCTACCTGCAGTCTATGGGAAAAGCTATGACTTCCACCATGCTGTCTCTGGTCCGTGAAGTTGTATTCGGTGTAGGTTTTGCATTAATACTTCCGCTTTCCTTCGGTCTGGACGGTGTCCTGTACTCCATGTCAGTATCCGATGTGCTTACATTTATCATTTCTTTGATCGTAATTATATACACATATAAAACACTTAACAAGAAAATCGCACAAGAAAAGGAGGCGGTAAAATGAAAAACAGAGTCATTACTATCAGCCGTCAATTCGGCAGCGGCGGAAGGACCATCGGAAGAAAAGTAGCCGAACAATTAGGAATCCCTTGTTATGATCATGAACTCATTGAAAAAATCGCCGAAGAAAGTGGATTTGCAAAAGAATATATCGCAGAACGCGGGGAATATTCTTCCCACGGCGGCTGGTTTGCCAATGCTTTCTCTGACCGAGATTTTTACGGACATTCCACACAAGATGACTTGTGGGCAATTCAGCGAAAAGTCATTTTGAAACTGGCAGAAGAGGGACCTTGCGTCATCGTAGGACGTTGTGCAGATTATATTTTAAGAGACGAGGCCGACTGTCTGAACGTATTTATTCACGCAAGCATTGCCAAACGTGCCGAACGAATCGTTGAGCAATACGGCGAACGTGAAGTTTCTCCTGAAAAACGTCTGAAAGACAAGGATAAACGACGCGCTTCTTACTATCAGTTCTATACAGATCAGAAGTGGGGCGCTATGCAGAATTATCACATTGCATTGGATAGTGGCGTCCTCGGCATCGAGAAATGCGCAGAGATTCTTGCCGGACTGTTTTAGTTTAGGTCTACCCTCCGCCAGAGGAAGCTTCTACCAGTCGTTTCCTCTGGATATATGATACCCTGTAAAAGAAGCGAAGAGATATTCCCGCACAAATCTCTTCGCCTCTTTTCTTTCTACCTCAGATTTTCATAGGATTAACATGGACCATGATATGCTTGATCTTCGGAAATTTTCGTTCTATATCATGGTGAACTTCTTCCGCTATATCATGCGCCTTTTGTAATGGCAAAGAACCATCCAGCGCAATCTCAATATCCACATATATTTTATTTCCAAATATACGTGTCTGGAGCAAGTCGATTCCTTCTACTGCTTCATTCTCCATCACGCAGTCAGATATCTGCTTTTCCGTCTCGTCATCACAAGAATGATCCACCATCTTATCCACTGCATCCCTGAAAATGTCATATGCTGCTTTTATGATAAATACAAAGATAACCAGACTGGCAATAGAATCCATGATTGGGAATCCCAGCCTTGCTCCTGCGATACCGATCAATGCTCCAACAGAAGAAAATGCATCCGAACGGTGATGCCATGCATCTGCCATCAGTGCACTGGAATCGATTCTTCTGGCATTGATCTTCGTATACCAGAACATGGCTTCCTTACTGACAATGGATACAATTGCCGCAATCAACGCCAGCATTCCCGGAATCTGCAATTCATTATAGTTACCAGATAAAATGTTTTTCAATGCTTCCATCCCTATGCCAAGTCCAGTAATAAAGAGAACCATCGCTAAGACAACCGCCGCCACACATTCCAGCCGTTCATGACCATAAGGATGGTTTTTATCAGATTCTTTCGACGCAAGCCGAATTCCAATAATCACAACAATCGTGCTGAACACATCCGAAGCCGAATGAACCGCATCACTGATCATCGCATTGGAATGAGCGATAATTCCTGCAAGAAGCTTTCCAAGCGCAAGCACTATATTGCCGACAATTGACACCATCGAGACCCTGTTTGCGACCTTTTGAAATTCATCATTCGTTATTCTGTTTTCTTCCATATTAGTTACCTCCCAAACGTAAGATAGCTCTATGGCACTAAATATATTGTGGGGAATTTTATGATATACTTCACGAAAAAAGAATAAAAAACACCCACGAATCAGTATTAGCAACTACTGTCCCGTGGATGTTACTTCCACTGTCACCTACGAAAGCTGCCACCGGCAGCTTACGGAATCTGCCAGTGGCAACTTACTCCAGATGCCCGGCAATTTCTGCGACCCGACTCCATGACATCCTGTCACGGTCTGCTCAGTTTGTACTGTAGATCTATATGCAGTGCAAAGAGTGTATTAAATGTAACACAAAAATTGCCATTTAGCAATAAAATTTTTATTTACTTGCAGTGTTGCCTGTTACAAGTAAAAAATGCAGAAAGACCTGCTGTGATCGGAACCGAAAGGATAACCGCCATACTTCCCGTTAAGCTGTGTATCAATTCAATCGCCACATAATCAGAGCTTAAGATCTGATTAAACTGTGCTCCATATGCAATCATTACCAGAAGTGCCGTAATGCTACTTCCGGCAAATGCCAAAATTAAAGTCTCACACATAGTTCCTATCATATCCTGTCCGATAGAAATTCCTAAACGGAATACTTCTGTCATATACATTTCCGGATGAATTTCCTTCATTTCAAACAAAGCTGAAGCTACTGACATGGTCATGTCCATCACCGCTCCCAACGATGCAATCAGAATTCCGGTAAATAAGGTCTGTCCAACCTTAAGACCCGTTGCACCCTGAACAATAATCAATTCCTCTGCTTCCTCCAGATTAAATCCACTCAGATGCAGAATCCCAGAAAATATATAATAGAAAACAGCTGCTAATATGACTCCTGCCATAGTCGCTGTAATTGCGGTAAATGTCTTCTCACTAAATCCGTTGAGCAATAACATAGAAAATACTGCAATTAAGAATGCACAGATGATTCCCAGCCCGATAGGTGACCATCCATGATAAACAGCCGGTAACAGAAAATCAATAATCAGGAAAAGTGCAAAGCAAAGACCAATCATACTCTTTACTCCTTTTCTTCCTCCGACCAAGATCATAAACACGGCAAACATTACCAATATCATGGAAATACCCACCGTCCTGTCATAATTAAATACGGTATAATATGGTTCCAGACCTTCTGGAGTATCCACCTTGATAATCAATCTTTGTCCCACACCTGTGGCAATGTTATGAGTTGCGCTCAATTCATTCTTAACTTCAATCTCCTGTCCTTTAAGGCTTCCGCTCTTCATGGCAACTTTTAAGGTCTGTACACCACGATACCTGTTGCTTCCTTCCTCCTGACTTAACTCTTCTGCCAGAATCCGGGTCACAACTCCGCGTTCGTAAGTAGAAGACTCAGAAGTATACATAATATATTCCACTGAGAACCATCGGTTCATCACCAGTGTCATGATGACAATAACTGTCATCATGGCAATGACCAATAGATCCGCTTTTTTATTCTGTATCTTTCCCTGTAATATCTTCTGCCCGTTCACTTCTTGTTTCCTGCTTTCTTTGTATTTTATCGAATACTGCGTCTGCGAAGAACAACTACGGCTGCTCCTGCTGCTAACAGCATAATCACGCCAAATAACACAAGCGGTGCCTCGTCGCCGGTCTTCACAGTTGTTGCCTTAGATGACTGACTGGTTCCTGCCGTTGCCAAACCATTTCCCTTTCCATTGTTGTCTGTCTGTCCATTCCCTGAACCCGTACCCGAAATCTGTCCTGGGTTCTCATCTGGATTTTCACTTGGGTTTTCATCTGGATTCTGACCTGGATTTTCATCAGTATTCTTAACAACTTCTACAAGCTGTTCCGCACTAGCCGTCTTTCCATATGTATCTGTCACATCATATACAATACGATAATTTCCAGTCTTGGATGTGTCTACATACTGTACTTGCTCACCTGTATCTGCATTATAAACGGTTACATGTACAAGCTCTGTAATATCATTTCCTTCATAGTCCTGTGCGCTGACACCCGTCATCGGATTGAATGCTTTTCCATCCTGTATAGTTATCTTCCCAGTCTCTGTCTGTGGCACACGAATCGTCGGATCCTCTGTACGATAGATAGTAAAGGAATCCATCTTCTGAAGCACATCCTTGTCTGTATAATATGTATCTACGGTAAAGGAATTTCTGGTCACCGTTACGTTGGTAATCGTAGTTTTGTTACTCTGATCCTGAACAGCAACATACTCTGGCCAGCCACTTGCAAGCTGTCCATTTCTTGCATAATATTTACTTCCGGAAGCAGAGTTCGCTGTTAAATAGAATACTTGTCCTTCTGCTGGATTCGTGACACTCTCCGGTGCTTTTTCACCCTTTGTCACATCATTTCCCTCTGGAATGACTGCATTACATCCATTCATCATATAGGTTCTTGTATAGTAATGATCATGTCCCATCAATACTACATCAATACCAAGCTCCGAGAATACAGGTGAAAGTTCTGTACGTCTTTTTTGAATATCGCTGTCTGAATAATGATTTGCCACACTGTATGTAGAATGGTGGAAGGTTACAACTGTCCAGGTTGCTTCCTGATGATTGTTTAGTGTTTCCTGTAAAAATGCTCTGTGCACTGCAGTGTCTGTATTATTTGAGTTGATGGACATCACAAGCATACCATTATACATGAACCAGTAGTCACCACTTCCTGAACCTGTTGTTACACCTTTGTCAGATACATTCGGCATATTGTAATAAGATGTATATCTCTCAGAACCATTGTCATGATTGCCCACATTGGTTGCCAGTGGAATCAAGCGCATTGCATCCGGAGAGAGGAATCCTTCATATTCAGTATCGCTATCTCTGGAATTCACCTGATCTCCTGCACTTAACAGGAAACTCGTCTGCGGAAATGCCTGCAATGATCTGCTCATGGTATTCTGCCAGTTTGTAGTATCAGCTGCTGAATTGCCACTTGCTCCGATCTGCGGATCTCCTGCAAACAAGAAACTGAATTCCTGATCCTGTCCCAATGCCTGTGTGGTAAATGAGTAAGTGTCAGACCACTTTTCATCATTTCCTACTCTATACAGATAGGTTGTGTTTTCTTTCAAATCTGTCATGGTAGCCTTGCAACTCTTAAGACCGTTTACTGCACTATCAGTTTGTGTAGCTGTATAGCTTACTGCATCTGCCGGGAATTCATTCCCTTCGACCCATCCCTCTGGTTTTGTCGCCACCTACACATATGCCTCTTTATCAGAGCTTGCCATCCAGGTAATAGTTCTCTGTGTTTCGTCACTTCCAATATTCAGAGAGATATATTTGACTTCTTTCTCCGGCACTGCTGTACCAAATGTCAGAGACTGAAAATCAAGATAAACATCAGAACTCGATGGTCTTCCGTTGTGAAGTTCTACAGACACCACATTTCCTGTTCCTTTCAGATTCAAAGCCTCAATCTCTGTGAAATTAATTTCTCCTGTCTTCGGAGCACTTGCATTTGAGCCTCCATATCCATTTTCATCAAAGGAACCATCATCATATCCTGCAATCCTTACTCCATTAATGTAAACGGTTACAGCATCATCATAAAGAAGACTTCCCGTGACGGACTGTACGATTGTCGGATCTTCCAGATCAAATGTTTTGCGGAAATAGTAGACTGGAATATCATTCGAAGTTCCCTCAATGTATTGGTTTAACAAAGTCTTAGGAGTACAGCCGCCACCAAGGTCCGCAATCACACCATTCTTGGCACCAAAACTGCCTGCCGCCGTCTTCCATGTTTCCGTCACCGTCTCGCTGGTCTTCCAGCCATCAGCCGGTGCCTGATTGTCATCTCTGTACTGCCACTGCGTATTGGCATCTACAATTGTGATATTGTCTGTATCCTCTTCTGCACGAACAGCTCCAGATTGCCCCGGAAAGGATAAGCCTGCTGTGACAATAAGAGCCAGGGCAATCAATACGCTGGCAATTCTTTTCTTTTTTCTCATTATCTTTTTCATCCTCCTTGTAATAATAGATTCAGAAAAAAATATACTGTAACAATGTAAAATCTTATTTCTCTTTTGTAAAAATCTTTGTAATATTTGAGTTAAATATTTCATATCAAATAAACCAGCATATCGCAAAAATCGCAGAGATTGTACTAAAAATCTCTGCGCCTTGTAATACAAAAAATCCGTAAGCATCTGCCTACGGATTATAAAAAACTCCCCGAGTTGGGCTCGAACCAACAACCCCACGGTTAACAGCCGTGTGCTCTACCATTGAGCTATCGAGGATTACTACTTTTCTAGTATAACTCTCCCCAATCTATTTTGCAAGAATTTTTATTACCATATCTTCAATATTTTTGGGAATACGGGCGCTCGCCAAGCGCCCGTCATTTTTATCTATTATTATTCAAAAAAGCATTCTGCATTCATCCAGTCTCGCTTAAAATTATTGATATAATGCTCTGTTAATGGATTCGGTGAAGTAAAGGTATCTTCAAAAACATGATATGGAAGTGTAAGGCAATCTGCTCCTGCCATAAAGTAGTCGACAATTTCCTGTGATTTTTCTATAGATGCAGCTAAAATCTTTGTATCTATATTTAATTTTTTATATACCGTTGATATTTGCGAAAGTGTATCGACACCTTTATACCCTATGATATCATTTTGTCCTGTGTATGGCACAACATATGTGGCTCCGGCCTGTGCACACAGAACGGCTTCTGCGGCAGTCAATATCGCAGTTGCACATGTTTTAATTCCCAGCTCACTTAGTCTTGCAATTGCTTCTACTCCATGGTAATTAGCAGGAATCTTTACGACCATATTATCTCCTGCAGAATTAATACGCTTCCCATCTGCGACCATATCTTCAACTGTTTCCCCAACAACCTGACCAAATACTGGCATATCAGGGAGTAATTCTGTAATCGCTCTAAGTATTTTTATACCATCTTTTCCTTCTTTTGAAATAATCGAAGGATTCGTTGTAACTCCCTCGATAAGATTTTTATTTTTTAGAATTTCTAATTCCTTTATATTTGCTGTATCTGCTAATAATCTCATAATAACCCTCCTAAAATAATCCTTTACAACAAAAAACCTATAGACTGCAAAGTCTATAGGTCAATATCCAGCTCCCCGAGTTGGGCTCGAACCAACAACCCCACGGTTAACAGCCGTGTGCTCTACCATTGAGCTATCGAGGATTACTACCTTTCTATTATAACTCTCCGCAATCTATTTTGCAAGGACTTTTTTATTTTTTACAAATATTTATTTCAACTCTAAAATTGGAGAGATACGCCCTTTAAGCACTACGACAACTTAAAGGGCATATCAATATATCTGCAGATCCTTAACGGATTGTTATACTCCACTGATTGCAATAAGTCTCACCAGTTCCCAGACGTACCAGATCACTCTTATTGCTGAACTCTTCTACCACATCTTGTCTGGATGGAAGGGAAGTCCATGGTTCAATACAAATATAGGGCGCTTCGGTTTTCGGCGCATGCCAGAATCCTAGATAAGACATCTTAGGATAAGATACCGTAACACTTCTTGTTCCTTTGTCCGATTTTAATGTCACTTCCCCCGGCATATTCTGAAGAACAATAGCATCATCATCGAACATATCATGTCTCATTCTTATCTTCTGCCCATCTTCTAATGGAAATTCTTTATTGATTCCATTCAAGAAACAAGTTTCTGTATGACCAACCCTGTCCGGGCAACCTTTTCCCGAAAACTCCAGATAATAATCTGAGAATTCCAGGCCATCTTCCAGCGGTGCCTTGAATCCGGGATGCCCGCCGATTCCGAAATACATCATCTTATCTGAATTGTTCCGAACCTGATATCCAATCTTAATCTGATTCTCATCCAGTTCATAACTCACGCGCAAAACAAAATGATACGGATAAGATTCATATGTTTCTTCTGTATCCACAAGTTCCATCACGATCCTGTCTCGTTCATGCTCTACAACCTGATACGAAAGTTTTCTTGCAAATCCGTGGATTCCCATATGATACTCCTGACCATTTAAAGTATATTTCCCATCTGTAAATCTTCCTACAAATGGAAATAATATAGGTGCTCTCTCCGGCCAGTACTTCGGATCTCCATCCCACAGATATTCTGTCCCGTCTTTTATGACAGATTGCATCTCTGCACCAATGGCAGCTATCTTAACCGTCATGCATCGATTACTAATCTCATAATTCACGTTCATTCCTCCCACTATTCTGCATCTGGATATTCTGTACACAGCAGACGGTATGCCGGCTCATCTTCTTCGATCGTTGGGAAACGTCCCATTCTCTCATAGAAGAAGTTATCGTTATCGTCATCATTACACATAGATACCTCTCCTAACAGAACAGATCCGCCAGTTTCCGGAACTACAAAATCATGGAACATATAAGGTGTAATTGTAATACTCTCTCCAGGTGTCAAAAGCACTTTTGTTCCTGCCGGAACAATTTCTTTCTTACCATCTTTATATACAACTACATCTGTATCCAGTTTTTCCATATCCTTAGTTCCGTTATAAACAGTGATATAAATATCATTTCCGCCTCGGTTGATAATATCTTCCATCTTAGATACATGATAGTGCAATGGAGCGGTCTGTCCCTCGTAGAGCATTAATAATTTCTCTGCATATGTCTTTGGATACTTCTCTGGCATCTTCTGATTTCCGTTTCGAATTGTAAGGAGCGCGAATCCGACCTCATCAAATTTGCCAAGGCCGTAATCCGTAATATCCCATCCAAGTTTATTATCACGAATTTCATCATATTCATGTCCAACACTCTTCCAGTCTTCAGCAGCCCACTTTGCAAACGGTGGAATCTCAAACCCATGTTCCTTGATCAACTGCTCCATATCCTTAATTACCTGATTAATCCTTGAACGTTTCATATTATTTCCTCCAAACATTTTATTCTTTCAAAACTTTGCTTTTATAAATAAACAGCAGGGCTTCTTCATACATGAAGCATGCAAAAGAGCCCCGCTGTTCTACATTATCATACTTACATCTTGTATTCTGATAATATAATCTCAGGCCTGTCAGCCTGCTTCTTATTGATTAATTCTGCATTTGTGACAAAGTTCAAAAGAGCATCTATTACTGCAGTTTCATTCAAATGCGCAAAACCTTTATAATAATTAAAAGGTCCTTCTGTTCCTGCCGAAAGCAGTACATAGTCTGCAAGATTCGCTACTGGTGAATTTGCATAAGCAGTAATCGCAATCGCTTTTAATCCTTTTTCCTTTCCAAGCTCCAATCCCTGAATCACTTGTTTGGATGTACCAGATTGAGAAATTGCAACCAATATATCATCCGAATCAGCTAAATTTACATTATTCAAAAAATATTCTGCGGCAACATTATATGTGCTTTTAATTCCTAATCTTCCAAGACGGAATCCCATATACTGAGTTAATGGACATGTATTTCCTACGGCCAGAAGATGCGCCTGCTTACATGACTTCAATAGATTCACGCAATTCCACATGACATCGGCATCTATCCTTCGCCCTATTGCGATAATATTCTCCGCATATTCTCGAAATTGCCTTTCTACCTCATCATGCGTCTGTACACGATTGACCGTCTCATACTGCTGTCTTCCCAAATCCTTCGCCAGAGTAATACGGAATTCATAATAACCCGTATAGCCAATATGGTGACACATTCTTACAACCGTTGCATCACTCACACCACTTTGCTTTGCCAGTTCAGACACATTAGAATCCACCGTCTTTTGTGGATTTTTCAAGACAAAATCTGCTACTTTTTTTTCAGCTGAAAAAATGCAGTTATAGTTCTCTTTTATTACCTCGAGAACACCTTTATTCAGCATACTCTCTTTTTTCACTTTGACACCTCTCCTTGAAGGGAGAGCCCAAAAGGCTTAGTATAAAGAAGCTTTTCCAATTGTCTGGAAGAGTTCTAATTTATGTTTTGCACACTCTTTCATAGCTTCCATACATTGAGGCTCAATTACATTTGGCTCTCTTACCCCTTCATCTTTTAATACTTCTCTCATTTTCTGGAAATATGCAACCTTGATATCAGAAGAAATATTAATCTTATTGATTCCAAGTGTTACAGATTCTCCAATTTCTTTGTCCGGATTGTTAGATCCACCATGAAGAACCAATGGAATATCTACTTTTGCTTCAATCTCTTTCAAAATATCCAGTTTAAGTTCTGGTTTCATTCCTGCTGGATATAAACCATGACATGTTCCGATTGCAACAGCAAGAGTATCTACACCTGTCTCTGCAACGAATTTTGCTGCATCGTCTGGATTTGTATAAATGATTTTTGCTGTTCCGCCTTCGAAATCTGCCGGATCAGTAGATCCGATAGTTCCAAGTTCTGCCTCAACAGATACATTTGCAGGATGTGCAGCTTCTACTACTTTCTTAGCACCCGCGATATTTTCTTCAAAAGGAAGCTCTGCACCATCAAACATTACAGATGTAAATCCAGACTGGATCGCATAAATAATTGTTCCAAAATCACTACAGTGATCCAAGTGAATACATACTGGCACTGGTGACTTATATGCTCTTTCCTTAATAGCTAAAACCATTTCTGGTCCAGTAAAGCTTAATTCATCTGGATGAATCTCAATGATAACCGGTGAATTAGTTTCCTCGCAAACATCCATGATTCCCAAGAACATTGAGTAATCGGAAATATTGAATGCCGGAATCGCAAATTTGTTCTCCTTTGCTACTGCCAAGATGTCTTTCATATTCATTAACATAATTTAGTCCTCCTCTAGAAATATAATACTATAAATTACCATTTTTTTCTATAAAATATTTTTTAGAAACACATTTGTACGCCGCCTAAGAATGAATCACCCAATCCAATGGTATATTTAGGTTTATCAATATATTTCGACGGTACTAATGTTACTTCATCCGCGTATTTGCTCTCTATCACTTTACTGTAGTTCTCAATCCCCTTCGGGCTCAGCTCAAAGGTAAGAACCTCTCCAATCTGTTCCTTCGTACCATAACTTCCATTCTGTGCTTTTGCAGTAGCCAACATATTTCCATACATCAGCCCTTTTTCGATATCTGCTTTCAGTTTTTCACCTACATACATAGAATAATCTTTGGTATGAATGATAATACCCTTACGGATACCAAATTTTTCCCGAATAAATTTTGCACCTTCAACACAGGAAATAATGTCACTAATATCTATATCAAAATCATACATTTCTTTTAATGTATACTTCAGTTCTTCTTCGTTCAGGCTGACAATATCCACGCAAGAGCATACCGTCTCCAGACAAAGCTTTCTTACTGAAATATCATGGAAGTGTGCATCTTCAAAAAATACGATACCTTCCGGGTTTTTTTCACGATATTTCATAACATGCTGTTCTGCAAAATCCAAATGTTCCTTCAAAACTTCCGGATCTAAAAGCGCATTAAAGCTGGACAATACATTACTGCTCACATGTTCTGCATTTTCTTCAACCCATTTAAAATAAGGTTTAAAAAACGGAACATATTCATTCACCGTAATCTTTGTTAAAATCAATCGGTTCGAGCAAGGAATCTCTGCTTTTTGATCGCCCAGACAGATCACATCACCTTTTTTAAACTGTATAATACAGTGTACTTCCTGATCCTGAGTCTGGACAATTCCATCTGTATGTACCAACTCTCCTTCTTCAGAAACGGTATAAACATAAGGAGACTCTAACAACTTACATACCTCTTTGGAGTCATCTGTAAGATGCACGACAGACGGGCAGCCCACCTGAGCAAGTGCCAAAGCCGCCTGAACTGCCGTTCCGCCCATTCCATACTGTGCAGAAAAGCACTCTTCCAAGAGTTTTGTATTCTCTATATCTGCTTCTCCGCCTATTCCCCGGCTACAATAATACACAATTGTCTGGAGCAATTCTTCCATAGTGTGAACCTTTTCCGGGACTTCCATCTGCGAAAGATCTCCATCTGGAAGGTATTTTGCAAGCAATTCATTCAATCTTTCAACCTGAAAATCGCACAAAATATCTAAGTTGCTGGTATATCCCATTGCTGTATAACGCTTCTCAGACACACGCTTTTTCACTGTCTCATCCATTGTTTCATATGCCTGCCTGTATTTTTGCTCAATCTGTAATACATTCATCACTATTGAAATCCTCCTAAATATTATCTGTCTTAACTTTTTACTGATCCTGCCGTCATACCAGCGATAAAGTATCTCTGGAAGAACAAGAATAATACAAGTATCGGTAATGATCCAAGTACACTCATTGCCATCATCTGATTCCACTCATATGAATGCTGTCCCATCAACAAGTTGATACCTACCGGCACCGTACGCATATCATTCGTCTTTGTCAATGCTAACGCAAACAAATATTCATTCCATGCCTGCATGAATGTATACATTCCAACGGATACCAGACCAGGTACAGCTGTAGGAACCAGGATTTTCCACAAAGCTTTCCAACGGGATCCTCCATCAATCATAACCGCTTCATCTAACTCTTTTGGAAGAGTATTCAGATATCCCGTTGTCATCAAGATACAATATGGAAGCGTAAATACCAGATATGTCAGGACAAGTGCTGCATATGTATTGTATAATTTTAAGCTTACAATCAAACTCAAATATGGAATCAACAAAGTAATCGGCGGTACAGCCTGTACAGCAACGATAACCGTATTAATTACGCTCTTTCCTCTAAAGTCAAAACGGCTAAATGCATAAGATGCCATAATTCCAATAATAAGAGTGATCACTACTACCAACCCAGCTATAATGTAACTGTTAATAAAAAACCTTACCTGCTCCGGGTTTGTAAAGATTGCTTTATAAGCATCCAAACTAAAATTCTCAGAAATCCATGTCGGCGGCCATGCAAAAATCTCCGCATTAGGCTTAAATGAATTCAAGAACATCCATACAATCGGAAAACCCGCCCACAAAGTACCAATGATCAATACTATGATAACTAAAATCTGAACTGAAATTTTTTTCTTTCCTATCATACTTTAATCCTCCGATCTTTGTTGTCTGACATAGAAGATTCCAATAATCGTACATACAATAAGAAGAATTACGGCTGCAGCCGATGCCATTGAATACTGATATTTCGTGAAGCCCTGTTTGTATATATATGTACTGATCGTCTCGGTTGCATTGACCGGTCCGCCTCCTGTAGTCATCCAAATCAAAGCGAATTGCTGCAATGTCCAAACAAAGTCTAACATCAGAAGACTGACAAGAATCGGTTTTAATTGAGGAATTGTAATTCGGAAAAATGTCTGAATAGCATTCGCGCCATCCAGTGCGGATGCCTCATATAAATCTCCTGAAATTCCCTGTAATCCTGCCAAAATACTAATCATATAGAAAGGATATCCCGACCAAATATTAATCACTGTAACCGCTTTAAGCGCAATATCTCTCGTTGCCAGGAACGATACGTTTTTATCAACTATGTGCATAGATGTAATAAGATAGTTGATTACACCATTCGGATCTAACATCATTCTCCAGAGAATTGCGATAACAGATGCTGTAAACATCCATGGCAAAGCATAGATTACTCGGAAAATACCTTTTACTCTAACACCAAGGTATCTTGTATTCAATACCATTGCAAATAACATACCAATTAAAAGATGTGCTACAATGCTGACGATAACAAAGAAAAGCGTATTCCTTATTGCGACCAGGAATGTTGGGTCCGTCAGTACTGCTTTATAGTTCTGTAATCCAACAAAAATAGGATTCTTATTAACAATCACATTATCGAAGAAGGAATATCCGATAACCATGATAATAGGTACAACCAGCAGAACAATCATTAATGCAACTGTTGGTAAAAGATATAAATATGGTGTTGCCTGTTTCTTTAAAACATCCTTTTTGCTTCCTGCCGGCCTTGTCATTACTTTATTTCCCTTTGCCAATCATCCCACCTCCTTCATTTATTGAGAAGTATAGGCTGCGCGAATATACGCGCAGCCTATATTCTTTAACTCTAACTCTTTAACCTATATTTCTGTCCGATTTTTATTCAAAAGCCGGCTCCCAGCTTGCCTGTGCTGCACTTAACATATCTGCTGCAGATGCTGTATCTCCATCCAGAAATAATACAAGCTGCTCATTAAAGCTTCTCATCAAATCTTCAGATGTAGGAGCACCTGTGAATTCGTTGATAGCATAACCTGTCTGGAAGATATCGTATGCTTTCAGGAATAATTCATCGTTTTCAGAATAATCAGGCTCTGCAGTTGCATTTCCTGGGAAAGCATTTGCAAGCTGAGCTAATTTAGCATTTACTTCTGGGCTCATAAGATATTCTACAAACTGCCATGCTTCTTCTTTGTTCTCGCAGTTTTCAGCAATACCGATACCCCAGTTAGCAACGTCCATTCCGCTTTCGCCTTCGTAACCATCCATTACAGGCATCTTAGCGTAATCAAAGTTAAGGTCTGGGCTTTCTTCTTTGATCAGTGTCAAGTGAGAAATTCCATCTACCATGAATGCAAGACGTCCGTTTTCGAACTCGTTAACCATATCCTGCTCTTTCATAGCTTCAGCACCGTCAGAGAGGTATCCGTTGTCTTTCATCTCTTTTACGAAATCAACAACCTTCTCCAGATCTTCATTACCTTCAAGGTTCGGTTTTCCATCTTCTAACATAGCTCCGCCTGATGCCTACAGCCATGTCATGAACTGATTCTGAATACCGTTAGGAGCTTCAGAAGATAATGGAATTGCAAATGCAGCTGCATCTGTATTAGATGTAATCTTATCGCATGCATCCAAGAACTCAGACCATGTTGTTGGAACCTCAGAAACCCCAGCTTCCTCAAGGATGTCCATATTTACATATAATGGATATGCAAAGTTAACAACTGGAATCATGTATGTACTTCCATCTACCTGAATCTGATCTGATAACTGGCTGTCATCATAGCCTGCATCTGTCATCAAATCTGTCAAGTTTGCGATAGACTCCTGTTTTGCAAAATCATATACCCAAGATCCATCAAGACCAACTACATCAGCCATTGTTCCTGCTGCTGCACCAGCCGCGATCTGAGTCTTAGTATCTGCATAAGGATTGCTCAGAAGTTCAATGTTGATTCCTGTTTCCTCTGTGAAGTCATCACAGATCTCCTGAAGTGCTCCATCCGGAAGCTCTACGCCCCACCACTGTTGGAATTCAAGTGTAACGCCATCTCCGCTGTCTCCACTAGCTTCTTCTGAATCTCCGCTGCTGCTAGATCCACAAGCTGCTAATGAAAGTACCATTGCGCCAACCAGACCAACTGAAAGCATTTTCTTCATGATTGTTCTCTTTTTCATTAATAGTTCCTCCTTTAAATGAAATTTTATTTCAGCATTTTGTGAAAAAAATTTTTAAGGCAAATTTCCGAATATCACATATGGATGGATTTTTATGTCTATATTCGCTAATTTATCCTTATTTTTCTTCCACTTTTTATGCTATTTTAATTATATTATAAAATATTTTTTCATATTGTCAATATGTATTATTGCTAAATTTAAATTATGTGTAAGAAATTTTATTTTTTCGTTAATTATTTCACTTATTACTGACGCGTCATGAAAATACATTTCTTACACATTAACATAAAAAGGGTCACAGCATTTAGTAATAACTTTCCCAAATACTGTAACCCTTTTTCTCTCTTACTCCATAATTTCTTCTGGTGATGGAATAGAAGTCTGAGCTCCCTTTCTGGTTACTGCAATAGATGCCACCTTTTGTCCGAACACAATAGCCTCTCCACAGGTTTTTCCCTGACTTAGCGCCAAAGCAAATGCTGCAGTAAAACAGTCTCCTGCTGCAGTTGTATCTACTGCCTCTACCTTACATGCCGGATAATACTCTTCCGTTCCTTCTGCCACAAACAAGCACCCTTCGTTCCCAAGTGTAACCAATACATTTTTTACACCTTTTTTTAACATAGAACAGGCACCTTCCTGAATTGCATCTATCCCCTCAAGCGGCCTGCCCACCAATATAGAAAGCTCTGTTTCATTCGGCTTAATATAATCAATTCCTGTCCAGAAACTATCCGGAAGATCACGAACCGCCGGAGCCGGATCTAAAATAACCGTCTTGCCAAGCTTTATCGCCATTTCTTTTATATATTCCACCGTCTCCAGAGGTATCTCCAACTGCATAATAATAATATCTGCCTTTTGAATTACATCCTCATTCTTCTGAATTAGTTCTTTTGTTACATCTGCATTCGTACCAGGGATAATGATAATAGAATTCTCGCCACTATCTTCTACCGTTATAAATGCCTGTCCAGTTGTCCCTCCCTCAATCTCTGATATACCGGAAACATCCACTCCGACACTTTTCAGATTATTGACAAGAACTTTCCCCGGAGCATCATCTCCCACAGCACCAATCATTTTAACTTTTCCCAGAAGCTTACCGACTGCGTACGCCTGATTCGCTCCTTTTCCTCCCGGAATCTGAGTTACACTCGTTCCGGCAAGTGTTTCCCCTGCTTTTGGCATTTGAGGAACCTCTATAACTGTATCCAGATTCAAACTTCCAATCACTGCAATATTCTTCACTTGTTCTTCTCCCTTTTATTTTTATTATTTTGTACGAATTTTATATCTGTAAATGTTTATCATCTACTACATGTTCTGTAAAAACAGTATCATTTTAGACACTTTAAATCAACTAGCTATTATAACAAAACATTTTGAATGATAATAATCTTTTATACATATGAAAAAAAGACAGTCAAACTGACTGTCTTAAACTTATATACCTTCAAAACTGCATACAAGAAATATCATCCATTACCTATCACCTTGCTTGGTCATGCCCTCGACCGATTAGTAGCAGTCAGCTCCATACATTACTGTACTTCCACCTCTGCCCTATCTACCTCGTCGTCTTCAAGGGGTCTTACTACTTACGTAGGGATATCTCATCTTGAGGGGGGCTTCACGCTTAGATGCCTTCAGCGTTTATCCCGTCCCGGCTTGGCTACTCTGCCATGAACCTGGTGGTTCAACAGATGCACCAGCGGCCAGTCCATCCCGGTCCTCTCGTACTAAGGACAGCTCCTCTCAAATATCCTACGCCCACGCCGGATAGGGACCGAACTGTCTCACGACGTTCTGAACCCAGCTCGCGTACCGC
>NZ_JBDOHT010000018.1:0-51316 GCF_039832125.1 Dorea chungnamensis
AGTTGTAGATTCATCTATAACCAGATGCTGTCGGATAAGATGGAAGAATATAAGAAGACCGGGAAGATGCTGAAGACGACACCGGCAGCATATAAAAAAGAATTTTCGTGGTTGAAGGAAGTGGATTCTCTTGCCCTGGCGAATGTGCAGCTCCATCTGGAACGGGCATACAGGAATTTTTTTGAACGTCCGGAGATTGGGTTTCCGAAATTCAAGTCAAAGCATCATAGCCGAAATGCATATACTACGAATCTGGTGAATGGGAATATTCGACTTCTTGAGAACGGAATCAAACTCCCAAAAGCCGGTGTCGTAAAGGCGAAGATCCACAGACAGATTCCGGAAGGGTTCGGGATAAAGGCTGTGACAGTGAGAAGACAACCTTCAGGGAAGTACTACGTCAGTATCCTTTTTGAATACTGTGCGGATGAAAACCAAGTCCGGGACAGAGAAGGAAGAGAACTGAAGGTTATCGGTATTGATTATGCGATGCATGGACTGGCAGTATTTTCCGATGGAAGTAAATGCGAATATCCGGATTACTACCGAAGGTCTGAAAAACGGCTGAACAGAGAGCAGCGAAAGCTGTCACGTTGTAAGTGTGGAAGTTCGAATTATCGGAAACAAAAGAAAAAGGTGGCACTTTGCCATGAGAAGGTCAAAAATCAGAGAAGAGACTTTCATCATAAGTTGAGTCGAAAACTGGCGGATGAGTATGATGTGGTTGCCGTCGAGGATCTGAACATGAAGGCAATGAGCAGGAGTCTGAATTTCGGGAAGAGTGTTGCGGATAACGGTTATGGGATGTTGCTGAACATGCTTAGTTATAAGCTGGAAGACCGTGGAGGACAGCTTGTAAAGGTGGACAGGTTCTTTCCATCCAGCAAAAGGTGCAGTAAGTGTGGAAAGGTCAAACAGGTATTACCATTGTCAGAGAGAGTATATCGATGTGAGTGTGGTTATATAAACGACAGGGATGTGAATGCGGCGATCAATATCAGGAAAGAAGCATTGCGTCTGCTCTCTGCATAAAGTATGTCTGTTTCCAGACTGAATTCATGTCCATGTCTGGACGAAATATAGTTGTTATGCCCGTTTTCGGGCTAGAAATCGAACCGCCGGGCAGGCGGGGATAGCTTATTGATACTTGCCCCATTCGGGGGCATTGAGTAAGAAGCCCCCACCTCAAACAACGTTAAGTGGTGGGAGCATGTCACCAGTGTAAAGAGTATTAATCTGAGAAAAGTAATTGGATATCAGATAGATGGTGAAAAGCACAATTTCCTGGATGATTATAATTCGTAAAATTAATTGTCAGGACATCGCATGGCGAAGCAGAAATATATATGTTACAATGAATTTGTGAAATTCTGTACAGGTAATATGATTAAGACTTTATAGAGGAAAAACGAGTATGACTTTAACGCAGTTAAATTATTTTATAACAATTGCAGAGACAAAATCATTAAATAAAGCAGCAGAACAATTATATGTATCCCAGCCTTCACTGACCAATGCCATGAAGGAATTGGAGAAAGAACTGGGAATCACTTTGTTTTTCAGGAGCGGAAGAGGAGTTACGCTGACTAACGATGGAACAGAATTTCTTCTCTATGCAAAGCAGATATATGGGCAATATGAAAGTGTGTTGGAAAAATACGGAAAAGGTGGATCTTATAAGAAAAAATTCGGTGTGTCTACCCAGCATTATTCCTTTGCAGTGAAGGCATTTGTAGATATGGCGAAAGAATTTGATATGTCAGAGTATGAATTTGCAATCCGTGAGACAAAGACGGCGGAAGTAATCAGTGATGTCAGTACCATGAAAAGTGAGATTGGTCTTCTGTATCTTTGTGATTTCAACCGAAAATCAATGGAAAAGCTTCTGAGATCTGCCGGGCTGGAATTCCACCATCTAATCGACTGTCAGGCGTATGTATATCTGTGGAGGGAACATCCCTTGGCAAATCAGGAGTCCATCAGCTTTGAACAGTTGGATGGTTATCCATGTTTATCTTTTGAACAGGGGGACAATAGTTCATTTTATTTTGCAGAAGAAATCTTGTCCACGAATGAATATTCACAGACAATCAAGGCAAATGACCGGGCCACAATGCTGAATCTGATGGTTGGCTTGAATGGATATACACTTTGCTCCGGAATCATATGCGAAGAACTGAATGGAAGTGATTTTGTTGCAGTTCCGTTCCACGATGACGAGCAGAATCCCAACAGTGTCATGGAGATAGGATATATTGTGAGAAAGAATACGATACTGAGTAAAGTTGGAGAACTGTATATAGAGAAATTGAAGTGTTATTTGAATATTGATTAGTTGGAATGGGCGATTTTGTCTTATTGTCAGTTGTGATGTATCTAGTTATAGCTTGAAACTATAACTAGATATTTTTTTTGTATATTGGACATATTAAACCTATCGTGTTAGTATGATTACAGAAAATAAAAAACAAGCAAAAAATAAATAGATCGGAGGACATGAAAATGGCAAATATTAAAGATTCTAAAAACTGGGGTTTTGAAACAAGACAATTACATATCGGACAGGAACAGGCAGATCCGGCTACAGATGCAAGAGCAGTTCCTATCTATGCAACATCATCTTATGTATTCCACAATTCACAGCATGCAGCTGACAGATTTGGACTTCGTGATGCAGGTAATATCTATGGAAGACTTACCAATCCTACCGAGGATGTATTCGAACAGAGAATTGCATCTCTGGAAGGCGGTGTCGCAGCACTTGCAGTAGCATCTGGTGCAGCAGCCATTGATTATACATTTCAGGCACTGGCAAGATCAGGAGAGCACATTGTAGCATCTAAGACTATTTACGGAGGAACTTATAACTTATTAGCACATACATTGCCATTGACCAATGGAGTGACAACAACCTTCGTTGATCCGGAAGTAGAAGGTTCTTTTGAGGCAGCAATTCAGGAAAATACAAAAGCAATCTTTGTAGAGACTCTTGGAAATCCGAATTCGAACCTGATTGATCTGGAAGAATTGGCAAAAATCGCACATAAGCACAACATTCCGTTGGTAGTTGATTCTACTTTTGCAACTCCTTATCTGATTCGCCCGATTGAATATGGTGCAGATATCGTTGTTCATTCTGCAACCAAATTTATCGGAGGACATGGAACAGCCATCGGCGGTGTTATTATTGACAGCGGTAACTTTGACTGGAAAGCATCTGGCAAATATCCATGGATATCTGAAGCAAACCCAAGTTATCATGGTGTGGCATTTACGGATGCGGCTGGTTCTGCAGCTTTTGTGACCTATATCCGTGCAGTCATCCTGCGTGATACTGGTGCAACACTTTCTCCATTCCATGCATTCCTGTTCTTACAGGGATTGGAGACATTGTCATTACGTGTAGAGCGTCATGTAAGCAATGCATTGAAGATTGTAGATTATCTGGCACATCATCCACAGGTGGAAGCAGTTCACCATCCTTCACTGGAGAGTGAACCGAGTCATGAATTATATAAGAAGTATCTGCCAAATGGAGGCGGCTCTATCTTTACATTTGAGATCAAGGGAGATGCCGAGACAGCGCAGAAATTCATTGACAATCTGGCAATCTTCTCATTACTGGCTAACGTAGCAGATGTAAAATCACTTGTGATTCATCCTGCAACAACTACACACAGCCAGTGCACAGAAGAAGAACTTCTGGATCAGGGAATCAAACCGAATACGATTCGTCTGTCTATCGGTATTGAGAAGGTGGAAGATCTGATCGCAGCATTAGATACAGCATTTGAAGCAGTGAAATAATAATATAGATACTATAATGTTTGAGCCCATGTTTTTTGGTTAGGAGAAACATGGGCTCGATTTGTATTGTAAAAATGAAGGAGGCGGTGTACAATTTTGATACTTGGGTTAATATAAGTATTTAGAGATAGAAAAGGTTTTGGGGCAATCATGAACGGTATGGATAGAATCGAAAAAATTTCGACAGAGAGAAAGTTTGCAAAGTATGTATCGCAGAATATATTGGGGATGATAGGAATCTCTGCATATGTTATCGCGGATACTTTCTTTATTTCACGGGCAGAAGGCGCAGGGGGAATTACAGCGTTGAATCTGGTGCTTCCGTTGTATAGCCTGATTTTTGGAATTGGCGCAATGATAGGAGTTGGCTCGGCGACCAGATTTAACATCTTGCGGGCCAGAAATGATGAGAGAGCGGAGCTGTATTTTTCCAATGCTGTGATGTTCGCGGTTATTTTAGGGACATTATTCATGTTGGTAGGTGCTTTGGTACCGGGACAGTTGATCGCTGTGCTGGGTGGAGATGCGCAGATTGTAAAGATTGGTACACCGTATACCAGAATCTTTCTTATGTTTGCCCCCTTTTTTATGGGAAATCATATCTGCAATGCATTCGTAAGAAATGACGGGAATCCTTCTAGGGCAATGCAGGCGACACTTTTCAGTAGTTTATTTAATATTGTAATGGATTATGTGCTTATGTTTCCACTTGAAATGGGAATGGCCGGAGCGGCACTGGCAACGGCATTTTCTCCGGTGGTTGGAATTCTGATATGTTGTACCCACTTTTTCTCAAAAAAAAGTACGGTGAGATTCATCTGGCAGAGGCCATCTGTTAGAAGAATTGTAGAAGCGTGTCAGTTAGGAATGGCAGCATTTATCGGAGAGTTGTCTTCCGGTGTGACGACAGCCGTGTTCAACTATCTGATTCTGGGACTGGCAGGCAATGATGGTGTGGCAGCTTATGGTATCGTGGCTAATACGGCAATCGTAGCGACCTCTATTTTTAATGGAGTGTCCCAGGGTGCACAGCCACTTCTGAGTGAATCTTATGGAAAAGGAGACAGAACTTCTGTGAAGAAGATCTTAAAGTTGTCGATAGGGACTGCGATTATTCTGGCCCTTTTGGTTATATTTGTCGCGATTTGCTTCACACAGCCAATTGTGAATATATTTAACAGTGAACACAATGTGAAGATGGCAGCTTATGCATTGGAAGGAGTGCGGTTGTATTTTGTGGGATTTCTGTTTGCCGGTTTCAATATTGTAGGAACAGGATATCTAAGCGCTACAGAATCTGCAAAATGGGCATTTGTTACATCTATTGTACGAGGCGTGGTGGCAATTATTGTATGTGCATATGTCCTGTCATGGTTGTTTGGAATGACAGGAATCTGGCTGGCGTTTCCGGCGGCAGAATTGATTACTACATTATTGATGCTGGTGGCAATTGGTGGGAATCATTCATTGAATTAATCACAGAATGTTCACAAAAATATTAGAGAGTTCTATTGACGAAAGATAATATAGGTGTTATAGTACATATAGAACAAATAAAAAGGATAAAAATTGAATCCGATTCATATGTTCTGAAAGCGACACCTCGGATTTCTCCGATAGTGCTGAAACAATTTTTATATCTATTTGAAAGGAGATATGACTTATGATGATGCCTAGTATTTTTGGAGAAAACTTGTTTGATGATTTTATGGATGATTTTGCATTTCCGAATGTTGATAAGGTACTGTATGGAAAGCATGCAAGCAATCTGATGAAGACAGATGTGAAGGAGACAGATTCTGGTTACGAAGTGGATATCGACCTGCCGGGATTTAAGAAAGATGAGATTCAAATGCAGCTGGAGAATGGCTATTTGACTGTCAGCGCTGCTAAGGGACTCAATAAGGATGAAAAGAACGAGGATGGAAGATACGTAAGACGTGAGCGTTATGCCGGAAGTGTCAGTCGAAGCTTTTATGTGGGCGAGAATGTGACAGAGAAGGATATCCATCCGAAGTATGAAAATGGTATTTTGTCATTCAAAATGCCGAAAGATGACAAAAAGGCGGTAGAAGAGAAGAAGCACTATATCGCTATCGAAGGATAAAGTATTCTTGAGTATACGGGACTGCATACCTGCTATTGCGGATATGCGGCCCTTTTTCAGTTTATTACTGTGTGTCAGATTCCTGAAGAAAGAGGTGTGAAAGAGTTGGACAAGGCGCAGAATTTGATTCTTGATTTTACACATGTTTATCCAGAATATATTGAGAGTAAAGTTCAGGATATCCGAAGAGTTGATCTGAGTGACATCAGAGGTACGAATATGTATTGCACGGCGGAAGCGAAGCGAGAGATCCGAAAGCGGCTGACTTCATATGGGCCGGGAGGGATCCATTTTCTGGATAATGGGAACTATCATTATGTTACAAAGTTATTCGCGGAGAAGATTCGGGTTCCATTTTCCCTGGTATTGTTCGATTATCATAATGATATGCAGCAGCCTATGATACATGAGTTGACGAGTTGTGGAAGTTGGGCAGGTGAGATGCTTTCAGATAATCCATATTTAAAGCAATTAATTTTAATAGGACCCAATAAGGAAAGTATAAGGGAAATACCGGAAAAATTTAAGGAAAAATTAGTCTGTGTCAGCATGCAGGAGATAGAAGCCAAGACAATTGAAAAAGACTTGAATCAGATACAAAAGGAACTTCCTGCATATATTTCCATTGACAAAGATGTGTTGGACCGGTATGGCGCAAGAACCAACTGGAACCAAGGCAGTATGTCCGTAGATACCTTACAGAAGCTGCTTTCGGAAGTTTTTCGTCATCAGAAAGTAATCGGAGTTGATATCTGTGGAGAATGTAGTCTGGAAGAGCCTTTTTCGCAGCTTATAGAAGATGAAAAAGTGAATGGAACGACCAATGCAATCTTGTATCATTTTCTTTCAAAATATTTTTCTGATAAATATAAGTATTGAAAACAATGTGAATATTAGCTAAAAATGCAAATAAAATAAATAGATTTTTTCTTTCACCGGGGAGGACAATTCCTATCATACTTCAGCCGCCTCTTTTGCATGCTTTTTCTTAGATTTCCCAGTAAATAATATAGAAAGAATCGCAATGATTGCCACGATATACTGGTACCAGCAGAAGGAGATTACCTGGAATGGGCTGTTCAGATTCTCAAGCATTGCGCAGGCAAACAGAATCTGTGCACTGTATGGCAGGATTCCCTGGAAGACACAGGCAAATAAGTCGAGTAAGGATGCGGTACGTTTTGGATCTACATCATATTCTTCACTTAATTCTTTTGCTACATTGCCGGTCACCAGGATGGATACGGTATTATTGGCTGTTGCAATATCTGCCACAGAGACCATGGCGGCAATCCCTGCTTCTGCGGTGTGCCTGTTCTTGATGACTTTTCGGACCATCTGCAATACCCATTCGATGCCGCCTTCTTCCTCTACCATGGCAGCGAGACCGCCCATCATCATGGAGAGCAGAAAGATCTCGAACATGCCTGTGAATCCGGTATAGATATGATTCGCGAACTCCAGGAGCGTAAAGCTTCCCATCGCAATGCCGATTACTCCTGAGAATACGATTCCTCCGGTCAACACAAGGAACACGTTCAGCCCCAATAACGATGTCCCGAGAACGAATACATACGGTAATACTTTTATAAAACTAAAAGAATACTCGGCAGCTTCCGGCACAACATCTGGTCTTCCGAAGATAAGCAGAAGTACAACAGTGATGATCGCAGCCGGAAGAGCGATCGCAAAGTTGGAACGAAACTTATCCTTCATCTCTACGCCTTGTGTGCGGGTCGCTGCAATTGTCGTATCTGAGATCATAGATAAATTATCTCCGAACATGGCGCCGCAGATAGTCGCTGCAACGACCAGATATACATTCAGGCCGCCGGCTTCGGCAAGCCCTATGGCGATTGGAGTGACCGCAACAACCGTCCCCACAGATGTTCCGGTAGAGATTCCGATGAACCCTGAGATAACAAATACACCTGCAGCAACGAATTGCGGCGGCAGAACAGACATGCCAAGATTTACCACAGCGTCAACACCGCCCATCTCACTGGATACAGTAGTAAATGCACCTGCAAATAAGAAGATAAAGCACATCGTCATAACATCGGTGTGACCGCAGCCTTTTAAGAATGTCTCCAGTTTCTCATTGATCGTTCCTTTGAATAAGATAAATGCAGTTATAACGCCGATAACCGCTGCAACCGGAGTGGGAAGCTGATAGAATGCCATTTCCACTCCCTTTGCATTCAGAACGATACCAGTGATCAGATATACCCCAACAAAAACCCCAAATGGAAGGAATGCCTTCCCACTAATTTTCTTCTTCATATTACCTCTCTTTGTACATACATTTTCTTTCTTTTTATATTTCATAGCTCTGTGTTTCTGTACCATAACATGGACATCTTATAAAGTCAACAGCTCTTGTTAACGATTTGATGCGATAAACTGGATTGGGAGCGCTTTTTGTTGTAGAATAAAAATCAAGAATGTGAGGAGAGATTGTCTATGGAAATGAGGAATGAATTATATCATTGTCTATTATTCTGTGAGATGAATCAGGAAAAGGTAAAAAATATCCTCTCTCGTTTGAATGGAAAGACGAAAAATTACCAGAAAAATGAAATTGTTGTTGAAGAAAAGAACAGAGTGGATGAAGTGGGAATCCTTCTTTCCGGTGAGATCTGTAAAGTGCAGTATTATTCTGATGGGACAGAGCAGATGGTACAGAAGCTCAAGAGATCCTATATGGTTGGTCTGGAGATTGCAGTGAGCTTGAAAAAGACAAGTCCATACACCATGTATGCGTCACTGCCATCGACTGTATATTGGTTTCCGGTTAGATACATTGAGGAACCGGGAATGCTCGAAGAGGCAGATCGTATATTTCTGTATCAACGTATCGTGTACTTTCTTGCCAACGAAGATATCCGAAAATATCGTAAGATCGAGATATTATCATCGAAAAGCGTAAGGGAAAAGATCGAAAAATACCTGAAGATACAGAAGATCCGATATAAAAGTAATGAATTTGACATAGACTTTAATCGGGAACAGCTGGCGAATTATCTGGGACTGAATCGAAGCGTGCTGTCCCATGAATTAAAGAAGATGGAAAAAGAGGGATTATTGATTGTAAGGAAAAATCACTTTATTCTGTTGCAGATATAGATATGGAAAATCTAAGAATAAAAGTTGTCTGGACAACGTAAATGCGACTGCATTTTTGCTATACTTATGTTGGTCAGAGCAGCAAAGATTGAATGAATGTAGAATTCACAAGAACCATCGGTGCAGGCCGATGGTTTTTGTTATAAAAATCATAAAGAAGGGAATCAAGATGAAACTGGTAAAAACAGAAGACGCAGTAGGACAGGTATTATGCCATGATATTACGCAGATTATAAAAGGTGTGACCAAGGATGCGGTATTTCGCAAAGGTCATGTAGTGACAGAAGAGGATATTCCGGTGCTTCTGTCCGTAGGAAAAGAACATCTTTATGTCTGGGAAAAAGAAGAAGGTATGCTACATGAGAATGAAGCGGCGGAGATATTAAGGAGGATCTGTCAGGGCAATGGAATGCATCCATCCGAAGTAAAAGAAGGAAAGATTGAGCTGATTGCAGATATGGATGGTGTACTGAAGATAGATATAGACAAGCTGAATCGTGTCAATGCACTGGGAGAGATGATGATCGCCAGCTGCCATGGGAACTTTCCGGTAAAAGCAGGAGATAAGATCGCAGGAACCAGGGTGATTCCGCTGGTCATTCATGAGGACAAGATGAAGAAGGCAGAAGAGGTGGCTGGAGAGGAGCCAATCTTCCAGATTCGCCCTTATACGAAGAAAAAGGTTGGAATCATTGCAACAGGAAGCGAAGTCTATCGAGGACGGATTCAGGATACATTTACTCCGGTAGTCCAGGAGAAGCTTGCTGAGTATGGGATTACAGAGACAGATCATGTGATCTGTGATGATGATCATAGAATGATTACGGAAGCGATCAAGGTTATGCTCGAGAAGGGATGTAATATGGTCATATGTACTGGCGGCATGAGCGTAGATCCGGATGACCGGACACCGCTTGCAATCAAGAATACAGGAGCAGACATTGTGACGTATGGTGCGCCGGTGCTTCCGGGAGCTATGTTTCTCTTGGCATATTATCAGGGAGATATTCCGGTCATGGGACTCCCAGGATGCGTGATGTATTCAAGGAGGACGATATTTGATCTGGTGCTTCCGAGGATTATGACCGATGAAAAACTAACGGCAGACGATCTGAACTGTCTGGGACAAGGAGGCTTGTGTCTGTCATGTCCGGTCTGCACATTTCCGAATTGCGGTTTCGGAAAAGGAATGTAGGTGAATCTGTATGAAGACATTGTTTGAAGCGATAGAGCAGACGGATTCTGATTTACGCAGGATGGTCCTGACAGTAATCGATGAAGAGTTCCTTGCGGAAAAAGCAATAACTGTTGAAGGCAGGATTGTCTGGGAGAGCAGGCCAGGTGGATTCTTTGTAGAATATCAAAAAGAGATTCAGGAACTTAGAGATTGTGGAGTCATTGAACTGGGAGGTCATCGGGTGTTCTGTGATCTGTTGGGAGAGGATAAAAGAATCGTGATCTGTGGTGGGGGACATGTGTCTATTCCGGTAATTATGTTAGGAGTCATGATGGGATGTGAAGTGACAGTGCTGGAAGATCGTCCATCTTATGCAGACGATGCCAGACGCGCAGGAGCTACGACTGTCATCTGTGAGCCGTTTGAAGAAGGGCTTGAGAAGGTCTCTGGCAGTGCCGATACTTTCTTTGTGATCGTGACCAGAGGACATCGATATGATCAGATCTGCCTGGAAAAGATTGCGCAAAAAGAGCATGCTTATATAGGAATGATTGGAAGCCGGAAAAGAACGGCTATGGTGAAAGAAAATCTGAAGAAAAAAGGAATCGATTCAGCTGTGCTGGATGCCGTTTATACGCCAATCGGGCTGAACATCAATGCAGAAACGCCGGTGGAAATTGCGGTTGCAATTATGGCAGAGATCATACAAGTAAAGAATCGACAGAAGAGATCCGGAGGATACACGAAAGAAATGATAAAAGCAATCCTGGAACAGGAATCGGATCATAGCCCCAAAGTACTTGCAACTATTGTTGCGAGAAAGGGTTCTGCACCGCGGGGGGTCGGGACGAAGATGCTGATTCTGCGGAATGGAAAATGTATCGGAACGATTGGCGGCGGATGTATGGAAGCAAATGTCATACAGAAAGCACGGCTCATGGTTGAGGCAGGCATGCCAAAGGCACGTATCTGTCAGGTGGATATGACAGGCAATGATGCCGAAGAAGAAGGCATGGTCTGCGGAGGCGTGATCAGCCTGTTGTTGGAATTGATATAGGACAGGAGGTGCAGGAATGCTGGATGGACAGGGAAGAACCATCGATTATATGCGGATATCGATTACCGACAGATGCAATCTGAGGTGTCGGTATTGTATGCCGAACGGGATATCCTGGGTTCCGATGGAGCAGATTCTTACCTATGAAGAGATAAAAGCACTGGCAATTGAAGCGGCAGAACTTGGAATCCGCAAGATTAAAGTGACTGGCGGAGAACCGCTTGTCCGAAAGGGATGTCCGTCCCTTGTGGGGATGCTTAAGAGTGTTCCTGGGGTCGAACAAGTTACACTTACGACCAATGGCGTGTATCTGGAAGAATATGTCGAAGAATTGAAAGATCATGGGTTAGATGGTGTGAATGTCAGCCTAGATACACTCAATCCGCGGCATTTTTATGATATTACCGGGAGAGATGATCTGAAGAAAGTGTTGAATGGAATCGAGGCCGCATTAAGAGAGCAGATTCCATTAAAAGTAAATGTCGTTCTGCAAAAGGGACAGAATGAAGATGAATGGATGAATCTTGCTTCTCTTGCAAAAGAACGTAAGCTGGATGTCCGGTTTATTGAGATGATGCCGATTGGATATGGAAGAAACTATGAATTGATACCGAATGAAGAGATTCTTCGCAAACTGGAAGTCTGTTACGGTCCGCTGAAGAAGGATATGCAAGTTCACGGGAATGGTCCGGCAGTCTATTATCAGGTGCCGGGATATGAAGGAAGCATAGGATTTATCAGCGCAATGCATGGGAAGTTCTGCCAGTATTGCAACCGAATCCGTGTGACTTCCACTGGGGAGATTAAATCTTGTCTTTGCTATGAGGACCGGATATCCGTAAGAGATGCATTGCGGGCAAATGATACAGAAGAGGTCCGGCGCCGGCTGGCACTTGCTATCCAGAATAAACCGGCAGCACATAAGTTTGAAATACAGGAGCTGATTACGGAACAAAAAGAAATGTCATCTATAGGTGGTTAGATATAGGTGTAAGAATCTGTATCAGAAAATCATGTGTTCAAAATAAACAATGAAAAACACGCGATCAGGAGGAAAGTAAATGAAAAAGAGAACATTTATGAAGAGACTCGCAGCAGTCGCAGTAGTCGTTGCTATGGCAGCAGGACTGATAGCTTGTGGAGCAAAAGAGGAAGAAACAGGCAGTGAAACGGCGGAAGAGACAGAGATTCAGGTATTCATTGCAGCCAGCCTGAATACCGTTATGACAGAACTTGCCGAGATGTACAACGAAGAACATCCGGAAGTAAAGATTACTTATAATGCGGACAGTTCTGGTACATTGTTGACTCAGATTGAAGAAGGTTATGAATGTGATATCTTCTTTTCAGCAGCACAGAAACAGATGGATCAGTTGGAAGAAGACGGGCTGGTCGTAGATGGAACAAGAGCGAATGTTGTGAATAACCAGGTGGTAGTTGTTACATTGAAAGACAGTGGAACCAAGGTAACAGGACTTGAGAATATCGGAGATGCAGAGAACATCGCACTGGCAGGCGGAAGCGTTCCGGTAGGAAAATATACCAGACAGGCACTGGTCAATCTTGGAATCCTGGAATCTGTAGATGATGTATCTACGATTACAACAGAACAGGTATCTGAAGCACTTGGCGGTGTAGAGATCAGTGAACAGGATAATGTAAGCAAAGTGCTTGCAGCAGTTGTAGAAGGGTCCTGTGAAGTAGGAACAACCTATTATTCTGACACATATGGTTATGAAGATGACTTGGATATTCTGGAAACAGTAAGTTATGATCTGACTGGAAATGTAATCTATCCGATCGCTCAGGTATTCAATGAAGAAGCAGATGATGCGCAGACCAAAGCAGCAGAAGATTTCTTAAAGTTTATCTTATCTGACGAAGCAAAAGCTGTATTTGATGCATATTATTTTGATACAAATGTAGAGTAAAACTTATGGAAACAGTAACAGAGATACTGAAGAATCTGGACTGGAGTCCCCTGATCATATCGCTGAAAACAGGTGTGGTGGCTACGATTATTTCATTTTTCCTTGGAATCTTTGCTGCAAGGAAAGTGATAAAGACGACGCCGGGAAAGAAAGCAGTGATTGATGGGATTCTGACTCTTCCTATGGTTCTTCCACCGACGGTTGCGGGATTTTTCCTGTTGTTGCTTTTCAGTAAGCGGCGGCCTCTTGGAATCTTCCTGTATGAACAATTCGATATTAAAGTGGTACAGACTTGGCTTGGGTGTATTATAGCAGCGACCGTTATTGCATTTCCTCTGATGTATCGAAATGCGAGAGCTGCATTTGAACAGATTGACGTGAATCTGGTCTATGCCGGAAGAACTCTTGGTATGTCCGAGACGCAGATATTCTGGAAGGTGGTCGTCCCGACGTCGGGTCCGGGGATTGCATCTGGCACGATCCTGACATTTGCACGTGCACTGGGAGAATATGGAGCGACATCCATGCTCGCAGGAAATATTCCAGGGAAGACCGGAACAATCTCTCAGAAAATTGCCATGGTCATTCAGGATGGAGATTACCTGACTGCAGGAATCTGGGTTGCAATAGTGATCTTGATCGCGCTTGTGATCATTGTGCTTATGAACCTGATATCAGGGAAGAAGATGAAGAATATCAAGAGATGGTAGAAGGAGATCGCATAAAATGGGAATAACCGTTGATGTAAAAAAGAAATTAGGAGAGTTCTGCCTGGATATCCGGTTCCAGAGTGAGGCTTCCCGTATTGGTATTCTTGGAGCATCCGGGTGTGGGAAAAGCATGACATTGAAAAGCATTGCAGGGATTGAAACTCCAGATGAAGGCGAGATCGTCATCAATGATCATGTCGTGTTTGACTCAAGACAAAAAGTAAATATCAAGCCCCAGAAGCGCAATATCGGATATCTGTTTCAGAATTATGCGTTATTTCCCACTATGACGGTGAACAGAAATATTGCGGCCGGATTAAAAGGAACCAGGCAGGAGAAGCAGGAACGGGTACAGGAGATGATCCGAAGATTCCAGTTAGAAGGCCTGGAAGAACGGCTTCCGGGAGAATTGTCCGGTGGACAGCAACAGAGGGTTGCACTTGCTAGAATTATGGCATATGAGCCGGATGTGATTCTTCTGGATGAACCCTTTTCTGCATTGGATATGTTTTTAAAAGACCGTCTGCAGCAGGAACTGATGGAGATGCTGGAAGGATATCATGGAATTGTAGTTATGGTGTCCCACAATCGGGACGAGATTTATCGGTTCAGTGAAGATCTGTTGATCCTGGATCAGGGAAGAGTTGTCACGAGTGGAAAGACCAGAGACATCTTCGATCATCCGAGACGAAAAGCAGCTGCCCGGTTGACCGGATGTAAGAATTTTTCCAGAGCGAAGCGGTTGGATGAACATACAGTAAAGGCATTAGACTGGGGCGTAGAGCTGAAAACAAGGAACAGGATACCTGAGGATACAACGTGGATCGGCTTTCGGGCCCATGAGTTTCTTCCAATCTGGGGAGAACGAATAGAAAACTGTATCAGAGTTCAAGTGGCTGGAACCGCGGATCTCCCATTTGAAAAGAACTTTTATCTGAAGCCAGAGACAGAACAGCTGCAAGATGTGCGTGCAGAGAATATCTGCTGGTTTCTTCAAAAAGACAAATGGGATGTGCTGAGTGAAAAAGGAATGCCGGATTACCTTCAATTTCCAGAGGAATACCTGCTCTTTCTGACTGATGATTGCTAGAGGAAATTCCTTTCTTTATTATTTACAACAAAACTGGAAGCTGTTATAATTTTGTTTAAATAAACATAGAAGGAAGAACAAACAGACATGGAACTTTTAAAAGAACGTATTCGAAAAGATGGGGTTATTAAGCCGGGAAATGTACTGAAGGTAGATAATTTTCTGAATCATCAGATGGACATCCAGCTTTTCAATGAGATAGGGAAGGAATTTAAGCGTCGTTTTGCAGACGTAAAAGTGGACAGAATCTTAACAATTGAGGCATCAGGTATTGGAATCGCTGCAATTGTGGCGCAGTATTTTGACTGCCCGGTCGTTTTTGCGAAGAAGACACAGTCCATTAATCTTGATGGTACAATGTTATCCGCGCAGATTGAATCTTTTACACATAAGCGGACATACGATGTAATTGTAGCAAGTCGTTTCATTCAACCGGGAGAAAATATTCTGGTCATTGATGATTTTATGGCAAATGGATGCGCTGCGATGGGGCTGGTGAAGATCATTCAGGAAGCGCAGGCGAATGTTGTGGGAATCGGAATCGTGATTGAAAAAGGATTCCAGCAAGGTGGTGCGAAGTTAAGAGAGCAGGGATTACGAGTAGAGTCTCTGGCAATTGTTGACGATATGGATGCGGATGCGCAGACCATTACATTTCGGGAATAAGAAAGAATGATATATTACAGGTGGGATGAATGCCCACCTGTCTTTGTATTTCTATCTATCTGAAAGAAACTGCAAGTGACAGGTCCTATAAGGTGTAAATATAGATATCAGAGGACGGTAGAGATGTTAGAGAGATTTCCATTTTTAAAAGAAAAGGGGCATGTGATATCGCTTGTCGGGGCAGGTGGAAAGACAACGCTTATGTATGCGCTTGCCAGGCAATTTACGAAAATTGGAGCCAGGACGCTTGTTACGACAACGACACACATATATAAGCCGAAGGAGAAATTGTGGGCATGTAGTTCTGAAGAAATACAGAACTTATGGAGACAAGGCTCTTATGCGGTTGTAGGAGAGGCCGCAGAAGAAGGAAAACTGGCAGGCCTTCCTGCCCAGGAGCTGTCAGCGTATGCTAAACTGGCGGATATTATCTTGATTGAGGCGGACGGAGCAAAGAGGATGCCTTGCAAAGTGCCGGCTGACCATGAGCCGGTATTGTTAGAGGATTCGGATATTGTTGTTGGTGTAATGGGAATGGCTGCATATGGAAAGACTATAGAAGAAGCTTGTTTTCGTAAGGAAGAAGCAGCTCGCCTGTTGGGGATAAGGAAGACGGATCTGCTGACGGCAGAGCGAATGGCGGCCATTCTGGAATCAGATAAAGGAACCCGGAAGAATGTAGGATGCCGGGATTATTATGTCGTCCTGAATCAGTGTGACAACGAAGTCAGAAGGCAGGCGGCTGAAAAGATTCGAAAGCTATTAGAGAAACAAGGAATTCATTCTTGTGTTCTGATGAGCTTTGGAGAAGAGAGGAATTGACAGATGAAGGATAGATTAATCATTGTCCGGGGCGGCGGAGACCTTGCGACAGGAACAATTCACCGCTTGTGGAGTGTGGGACTTCCAGTTCTGGTCCTGGAGACAGCGCATCCGGCTGCAATCCGGAGACAGGTGTCCATCTGTGAGGCTGTATATGATGGACAGACCGTGGTGGAAGGAATGAGAGGAATCCGAATCCATCATTGGAAAGAAGCATTTGACATCATGGAAGAGGGGAATGTTCCGGTTCTGGTTGACTCGATGGGAGAGGTGATTCAAAAGATGCGTTCTCGCGTAGTAGTAGATGCAATTCTGGCAAAGAAAAATCTGGGAACACATCGAGAGATGGCACCACTTACTATAGCACTTGGTCCGGGATTCGAAGCAGGAAAAGATGTGGATGTCGTTATCGAGACGAAGAGAGGACATGATCTTGGACGAGTGATTCGTAAGGGATGTGCGATTCCCAATACTGGAATTCCGGGCATGATTGGCGGTTATGCTTCGGAACGCGTAATTCATTCCACACAATCAGGAATATTTCATAATATCTGTAAGATTGGAGATATTGTAAATGTGGGTGAAGAAATTGCATGGATCGAGCAGTCGGATGGAAGCAGATGTCCGGTGTTGGCATCCATTCCGGGAATTCTTCGGGGACTGTTAAGAGAGGGCTATTCGGTTCCGAGAGGATTTAAAATTGCAGACATTGATCCAAGAAAGGAAGAACTGAGCCATTGCTTTACAATATCGGATAAGGCAAGGTGTATCGCGGGAAGCGTTCTGGAGGTAGTCGTTTCTGATTTTGATCGAAAAATATTTTTTTGATAGATAAATATAATTTTTCCCAAATTCATAGAGTTTTCTGATATAATGGACTGCGTAAAAATTCTAAGGAGAGAGGATATTATGGGAACAAATAATACGAATGAAAATACTCTTATGAGCAGTCCATATCAATTTGAGGGGCGAATCCCGTTAAAACAGGCAATTCCGTTAGGGCTTCAGCATGTTCTGGCAATGTTTGTGGGTAATCTTACCCCGATTCTTATTATTACTGCGGCTTGCGGATCAGAAGATTTTGCGGCGCTTCAGGTTACATTGCTTCAGAATGCAATGTTGATTGCTGGTATTGTAACATTAGTACAGTTATTTGCAATTGGACCTATCGGTGGAAAGGTGCCGATCATCATGGGAACCAGTTCTGGATTTATCGGTGTATTCCAGAGTGTTGTAGAGATCATGGGCGGCGGTGTCGCAGCTTATGGTGCAATTATGGGGGCAAGTCTGATCGGAGGACTTTTTGAGACTGTCCTTGGTGCGCTCTTAAAACCGCTTCGTCGGTTCTTCCCATCTGTTGTGACAGGTACGGTTGTACTCGCGATTGGTCTGTCTTTGATTGGTGTAGGTGTAAGTTCGTTTGGTGGAGGCTCTTCTGCGAATGATTATGGTTCTATTGAGAATCTTCTGATTGCACTGGTAGTTATGATTATTATTCTGGTATTGAAGCATGGAACAAAAGGACTGACCAGTTCTTCTTGCATCCTGTTCGGTATCATTGCAGGATATATTATTTGTGCAGTGCTGGCAATCTTTTTGCCGACGACTGCAGTCAACGCAGATGGTGTGGAATATACGAAGGCATGGGTCCTGAACTGGGACAAGGTTGCTCAGGCAAAATGGTTTGCAGTTCCGCAGATCATGCCGGTGAAACCGGTCTTTGATCTGCGCGCGATCGTGCCGGTTTTAATCATGTTCATTGTTACGGCTGTTGAGACAGTAGGAGATATCTCGGGCTGTATCGAAGGTGGTATGGGTCGGGAAGCAACGGATTCAGAATTGTCAGGCGGTGTTATGTGTGACGGTGTCGGATCTAGCTTTGCAGCTCTTTTTGGCGTATTGCCGAATACATCATTCAGCCAGAATGTAGGACTTGTTACGATGACTAAGATCGTCAATCGTTTTGCATTGGGATGTGGTGCAATATTCTTGATCCTTTGTGGATTGCTGCCGAAGCTTGCTGCACTTGTGTCTATCATGCCACAGTGTGTACTTGGAGGGGCTGCTGTTATTATGTTCTCATCTATTGTTATGAGTGGTATTCAGCTGATCACGAAAGAACCATTGACTGCACGTAATATGACGATTGTATCTGTGGCACTTGGACTTGGATATGGAATTGGTGCGAACAGTGCTGTCCTTTCTGGTCTTCCAAAGGCTGTTCAGCTGATTTTTGGCGGTTCTGGAATTGTTCCGGCCGCATTTGTTGCGATTATTCTGAATGTTCTGCTTCCAAAAGAGGAAGCGTAAATTACATCCGGAGGGTAGAAATATGCTTTCATTTAATCAATATGTTCGGGCACAGAGCCTGGAAGAAGCGTATGAGCTTTGTCAAAAGAAGAATAATGTTGTACTTGGAGGAATGCTATGGCTGAAAATGCAGAGTGGCAATCGTGGTACAGCAATTGATCTGTGTGATCTGGGGTTAGATCAGATTGAAGAGACGCCTCAGGAGTACAGGATTGGAGCGATGGTGTCGCTTCGGGCGCTGGAGAAGCATGCTGGATTGAATGCACTGACACAAGGAGCACTTGCAGAGTCTGTTCAGCATATTGTAGGAGTGCAGTTCCGTAATGTGGCAACACTTGGTGGAAGCATCTATGGACGTTTTGGATTTTCTGATGTTCTGACATTATTTATGGCGTTGGATGCAAAAGTAGAGTTGTATCACGCAGGAATCATGAGCGTGAAAGAATTTGCAGATTTTCCGCGTCAGACCCGTGATATTTTAGTGCGCGTGATTGTGCCAAAGACGGAAAGAAAAACGGTCTATTTGTCCATGAGAAATACAGAGACAGATTTTCCGGTCCTTACCTGTGCATTGTCGGAATTGGAAGGACGTTATACTTGTGTGGTAGGGGCACGTCCGATGAAAGCAGTATTTTTTGACGATGAAAAGCAGATTCTTGCACAAGGGATTACTCTGGAAGTGGCAGAAGCATTTGCGGAGGATATCGCATCCAGAGCAAGATTTGGAAGTAATATACGAGGCGGAGCTGATTACCGCAGAAAAATATGCAGTGTGCTGGTACGTCGTGCAGCACTTGCACTTCAGGAGGTATCATAATGGATATTGAACTGATTCTGAATGGGAAAAAGGTAACGGCAGCAGTTGATCCGGATATGCTGCTGATTGATTTTGTAAGGTCAAAAGGATGTTATTCCGTGAAGCGTGGATGCGAGACTGCTAATTGCGGACTGTGTACGGTTCTGATGGATGATGTGCCGGTGTTATCTTGCAGTGTGCTTGCAGCGCGGGCTTCCGGCCATAAGATTCAGACACTGGAGGGGCTCCAGGAAGAAGCCGAGGAGTTCGTTGGCTTTATTGCAGATCAGGGTGCAGAGCAGTGTGGATTCTGTAATCCGGGATTCGTTATGAATACGATTGTGCTGCTTCGTGAGAATCCCGACCCTACGGATGATGAGATTCGTGCATATCTGGCAGGAAACCTATGCCGTTGTTCTGGATATGAAGGTCAGCTTCGTGGAATTCGTGCATACCTGGACTGGAAGAAAGGAGTGTAGCAGTATGGAACAGAAGTTTAAAACGGTAGGTCAGCCCGTCCGTAAAAAAGATGCTATGCAGCTCTTGCTTGGCAAGCCGGCTTATGTCGATGATATCACTCCGTCTGATGCGCTGGTAGTAAAGGTATTGAGAAGTCCACATGCACACGCTCTGATTGAAGAGATTAAGATAGATACTGCATTGAAAGTGCCAGGAATTGTGGCAGTTTACACTTATAAAGATGTTCCGCAGAAGCGGTTTACCATGGCGGGACAGACTTATCCAGAACCGTCTCCCTATGACCGTCTGTTGTTAGACCAGAGAGTCCGGTTTGTAGGAGACGCTGTTGCCATTGTTGCCGGAGAGACGGAAAAGGCAGTCAATAAAGCATTGAAGATGATCAAGGTGACTTATGAGGTGCTGGAACCGGTACTGGATTTTCGGGCGGCAAAGGATAATCCGATTCTGGTACATCCAGAAGATAACTGGCGTTCCCTGTGTCCGATAGGTGCAGATAATCAGAGAAACTTATGTGCCAGTGAGGTGTCCTCGGATGGAGATGTGGATGCAGTGATGGCAGACTGTGATGAGATCGTAGATCATACCTATCATGTGAAGGCCTGCCAGCAGGCAATGATGGAAACCTTCCGTACTTATACGGAGATTGACCGTTATGGAAGACTTCATGTCATCAGTTCTACGCAGATTGTATTCCACTGCCGGCGTATCATTGCCAATGCATTGGATATCCCGAAGTCTAAAATCCGTGTGGAAAAGCCGCGTATTGGCGGAGGCTTCGGCGCAAAGCAGACGGTAGTTGCAGAAGTGTATCCAGCGTTTGTGACCTGGAAGACGAAGCGTCCGGCGAAGATGATCTATACCAGAGAAGAATGTCAGACGGCAGCCTCTCCTCGTCATGAGATGGAAGTCCATATAAAGCTGGGAGCTTCCAGAGATGGAAAGATCCGGGCACTGGATGTCTATACGTTATCCAATACCGGTGCATTTGGTGAGCATGGTCCTACAACTGTCGGTCTGTCCGGACATAAATCTATCCCGCTTTACACAGGCGGACTGGAAGCTCATCGCTTTGCCTATGATGTTGTCTATACTAATGTCCAGGCGGCAGGAGCTTATCGTGGCTACGGTGCAACGCAGGGAATCTTTGCGTTGGAAAGTGCGGTCAATGAACTGGCAGAACGTCTTCATATGGATCCAATTGAACTTCGTATGAAGAATATTGTCCGTGAGGGTATGGTAATGCCGGCTTATTATGGTGAGAAGGCTAATGCCTGTGCTTTAGATCGCTGTATTGATAAATGTAAGGAACTGTTCCGTTGGGAAGAGCGATATCCGGTTCGTGATATGGGGAATGGGAAAGTACGGACTGCAGGTATGGCTCTGGCAATGCAAGGTTCCTGTATCTCGAATCTGGATGTAGGATCTGCAACCGTTAAGCTTGGCGATGAAGGCTTCTATAATCTGATTATCGGTGCGGCAGATATGGGAACTGGATGTGATACCATTCTGGCGCAGATGGCGGCAGAATGTCTGAATTGTTCGGTAGATGACATAGAGGTCTATGGCGCAGATACGGATTCTTCTCCTTATGATTCTGGGTCTTATGCATCATCGACGACCTATATTACTGGAAAGGCAGTTGAGATGGCCTGTGAAGAACTGAAAGGTAATCTGTGCAAGATTGCTGCAGGAATGCTGGAATGTGAAGAAAGTGAAGTGGAATTTACTGGAGAAGGTGTTCGTAAGTTGGATGGCAGCGGTTTCGTATCAAGATTCGATATTGCTACAAAATCCATGGCAAATAATGAGATAGCTGCCCAGACTACAGCAACCCATAGCTCTCCTGTGTCACCACCACCTTATATGGTCGGAATGGTTGAAATAGAACTGGATAAAGAGACTGGAAAGGTGGATGTGCTGGATTATGTTGCAGTCGTAGACTGTGGAACGCCAATCAATCCGAATCTGGCACGTATTCAGACAGAAGGTGGACTGGTACAGGGAATTGGTATGGCACTTTATGAAAATGTAACCTATTCTCCGACAGGAAGGATCCTGGAGAATTCTTTTATGCAGTATAAAGTACCGACACGTCTGGATATGGGACATCTGCAGGTGGAATTCGAATCCAGCTATGAACCGACGGGACCGTTTGGTGCGAAATCCATTGGTGAGATTGTTATTAACACACCGGCTCCGGCACTGGCGCATGCAATTTACAATGCAACAGGAGTATGGCACCGAACGTTGCCGATTACTCCGGAAAAGATTCTGATGGGGCTTGCAGATGAATAAGCATATTATATATTTGGCGGCTGGAAACAGCCGCCGTTTTGGTTCAAATAAATTATTGCATATTTTTCATGGGAAACCGTTGTACCAATATGGTCTGGATATGGTTTTTAAGTTTTGTAAAAAACGGCAGGACTGTTCGCTGTTGGTGATTTCCCAGTATTCAGAGATCTTGCAGTATGCAAGAACAAAAGGAATCCATACAGCAGACAGTCCGGATAGCCGGAAAGGAATGTCTTATACTGTGAAAAGGGCAGTTCAGGCACTTGGCAATATTGCAGAAGAGGATTATATTATGTTTGTCGTGGCAGATCAGCCATATTTGACAGAAAAGACGTTGGAACGCCTGGCAGATCAGGCAGCGCCAGACGTTGAGACAATATCTGCAATATATAAAGGAATTCCGGGAAATCCTACACTGTTCTCCGCCCGACTGATTCCAGAACTTATGGAGTTACAAGGAGATGAAGGCGGGCGGAAAGTAATACGAAGACACGCTTGCATATACGTAGAGGTGGAAGATAAAAAGGAATTATATGATATTGATGAAAAAAGGCAGGTCAGTCCGGATTAAGGGACTGTTACTGTCTTTTCGTATCCGCAGAGTTTTCTTGCGACTGTCTTTGTGAAGAAATTAATAAAAGGTCCCAGACCAAGTGCGCATCCATAATAAGCGAGATGGAGTCATAAGGAGCAATTCCGAGATTAGCCGTCTGATAAAGGGCAGCGGAAAAGGACAGTATGATGACTCCTGTGAACATGAGAATGAATCTGGAGATCATATTATCAGGAGTGGTAAGGAAGTTGTCCAGAATATTTGCCCACATATCAGCAAAAATGCCAACACAGAACCAGTTGAAAAAGGTTCCGATTCCGATCAACTTCCGATTCAGGAAGATTTCCAGAATAAACCATATAGAATTAATGATGATGAGCATGGCAGAAAAAGAAAGTCCGATACATTTGCCGATTGCCATGACCATAGCACTATGTGGGTCATTTCCCATGACAGAGAGTTTAAACAGACTGATGCCCATGCCCATAATAAAAATTCCAAGCAGCATGACAATGAGTCTGCGCCACCAAATCTGATTTTGAAGTTCAATCATATATTACGCCTTCTTTCTATTTATAATAGCATTGTATCATTTGAAATTAGATGATAATATCATATTATAACCTTATTAATAGCACAAAACAGTCAGGAGAAAGAGATGATCTATAAACCCAGAACAGTTTTGACTACGGAAAATGGCGCGGAATTAGGTATGCATGGAACTACCCTTGTTCCTGTCGCTGCATATGATAATGATTTTACGAATTTTGAAGCAATCTGGCACTGGCACAGAGAACTGGAATTTATTTATATGGTAAAGGGAAGTCTGCTTGTATCGCTTCCAAATGAGCAGATCGTTCTAAATCGTGGAGATATAATATTTATTAACAGCGGAGTGATGCATGCAGCTTCTAATGCAGGTGATAAGGAATGCATTTTGCACTCAGTGGTGTTTTTGCCGGAATTTTTGTGCAATGGAGTAGAAGGGGTATTCTGGCAGAAGTATGTATGTCCACTCATAGAAAACTCAAGACTTCATAGCATAATATTTTCAAATGAGTCTGAGAAGAGTGTATGTATGCAAGAATATATGGATCAATTCTGGAAGGCTTGCCTGGATGAACCATTTGGTTATGAATTTGTCATTCGAGAGCAGTTATCGAAGATGATATGTAATGTTGTATCGGAGTACAAGAAAGATATTCGGCCTGTTTCTGCCAAACAGGAAAGAGAAGATGAACGGGTCAAAAAGATGTTGGAATATATCCATGATAATTATATGTCTGAGATTACGATCAAAGTGCTTGCGTCAAGTGCTAATGTCAGTGAGAGTGAATGTCTGCGTTGCTTTCGAAATGTGCTTGGAATCACACCGATTCAATATGTGAAAAAGTATCGTCTGCAGATTGCGGCGGATATGCTGATGACTACAGATTATACAATTACAGGTATCGCAAGTCGTTGCGGGTTTGGACACATGAGTTACTTTGCCAGGGCGTTTCAGGGGATGTTCGGAGTGACGCCAAGGGAGTATAGAAGATATGAATAATACTTTTTTTATTGTAGAATTTGGTGAAAAACATGTCAATAATGTGTTGTAATTAAAAAATTTCTTTTAGTAAATTTGTATAGGTTGATTTATTTTTCTAAATGAGCTATAGTAACATTAACGAATTTATACGCCTTTTTATATTTTTTATAAAGAGTGACATTACAGACTAGGAGGTTTTAGAAATGGACAGATTAAAAGGCAAAGTTGCTATTGTAACTGGTTCAACCAGTGGAATTGGTATTGGAATTGCAAATTTATTTGCAGCAGAAGGGGCAAAGGTAGTTATCTGCGGACGTAGAAAAGAAAAAGGACAGGCTGTTGTTGACAGTATTGTTGAAGCAGGCGGAGAAGCTTCTTATCATTTCATGGATATTACACAGATTGAAAGTGTAGAAGAATTGATCAAAGATACATATGAAAAATATGGAAAGATTGATATCCTTGTAAATAATGCTGCAAATGTTGCATTGAAAGATGGACGTATTGATGAATTGACACTGGAGATGTGGGATGCAATCTTCCAGAGCGATCTTCGCGGAACATTCTATGCTACACAGTGTGTACTTCCTTACATGGAAAAGAATGAAAAAGGTGGTTCTATTATCAATATCGGTTCTATGGCTTCTTGCTCAGGAGACCTTGGCTCTACAGCTTATGCATGTGCAAAAGCAGGTGTTGATATGTTAACAAAGTATACCGCTTTGCAGGTAGGAAAGAAAAATATCCGTTGCAACTGTGTTCGTCCGGGACTTATTGTTACACCACAGAATGAAGCACATGTTCCACAGGCCCTTAAGGATATCTTCTTAAGCAATATCATGGTTAACCGCTATGGATGCCCAGAAGACATCGGTCATATGTGTGTATATTTTGCTTCTGATGAGAGCGAATATGTAACAGGACAGATTATCAATGTTGATGGTGGTATGAATTCTCACGTATCTACGGTTGCTCAGTTTAAAGAATTGAATTCACGTACCTGGTAAGAAAAAGAGATATGGGTATTAAAAAAGAGACGGAGTTTTTTCAAAAATCTCCGTCTCTTTTTGTCATTTTCTTAAGCTACCTGTCGAACTTCAGGAATTTCATTCAGGACTGGATACAGAACACAAGAGATAATGAGTCCGCCAACACCTTGAATGATGTTTGCAGGGATGCTGGCGGCAGAAGCTGCGAATCCATATAAAAATACAGCTTCACACAAAAAGTATCCACCGGCTACCAGCACGATGTCCACTACACCACCAAGGATGACAGCTGTGTAGCGACTTTTAGATGTTGTACCTAATTTCTGGTAGATAAGACCGGAAATCAGGGAAATCAATCCCTTGATGACAAAAGTAATTGGGACATATACAAAGTATCCGCCAAGCAGATCAGCCATTGCAGAACCAATGCCTCCTGCAAGAAATCCCCAGCCTGGACCGAGAAAAACTCCGGCCAATATTACAATAGCATCACCTGGATGAATATAGCCGCTGGTTCCTGGGGTAGGGATACGTATAGACATCGTGGCAACACAGGCAAGAGCAGCAAACAATGCTGTTGTCACGATCTTTTTTAGATTTGAATTCATAAATAAGACCTCTCTTCCTTTTCCTATGATGTACCATACTTTACAATAGCAATGGCGTGAAATAAATATCCAGTTAATGGAAAAATCAGCAGGCCAGTTTAGAATATAAATCTATGTCCCCGGTTATTTTTATTAAAGCTTTTCCCCTGTAAGCATCTCATATGCCTGAAGATATTTATCAATAGTCTTTTCTACGATATCATCTGGAAGAGTCCAATTGTTGTCTGGGTTCGCTTTCAGCCAGTCACGTGCGAACTGCTTGTCAAAAGATGGCTGTCCGTGTCCAGGCTCATAAGTATCTGCAGGCCAGAAACGTGAGCTGTCTGGTGTCAGCATCTCATCGCCGATTACGATATCTCCATTTTCATTCAGACCAAACTCAAACTTGGTATCTGCGATAATGATACCGCGACTTAACGCGTAATCTGCACATTTTTTGTAAAGAGCGATGGTACAGTCACGGAGCTTAGTTGCATATTCTTCCCCTTTTCCTGGGAAATACTTCTCCAGATGTTCAATACTCTGCTCGTAAGAAATATTTTCATCGTGATCTCCGATTTCGGCTTTGGTGGAAGGTGTATAGATTGGCTCCGGCAGTTTGTCAGATTCTTTTAAACCTTCTGGGAGTTTGATTCCACATACAGTACCATTTTCCTGATAGCTTGCCCATCCGCTTCCGGTGATATATCCGCGAACGATACATTCGATTGGAAGCATCTGAAGCTTCTTGCACATCATGCTGTTGCCATCAAACTGTGGCTGCTGGAAGAACTCAGGCATATCTTTAACATCTGTAGAAATCATGTGGTTTGGAAGAATGTCCTCTGTAAGATTGAACCAGAACTTAGACATCTGAGTCAGAACAGTTCCTTTTTTGGTTACTTCATTGTTCAAAATAACATCAAAACAACTGATACGGTCAGTAGCGACCATGATTAAGCTATCACCGTTATCATAAATTTCACGTACTTTTCCTTCTTTGATAGGTTTCATTTTACATACCTCACTCTATTTATGTAATATTAATACTCTATATAATAGACAAACAGATTTTCAGATAAAAATCAAGATTATTTTTGAATTTTATACAATTTTTTTTGAAAATATTTGATATAGTAAGAAACATTAGAAAATGTAATGTCAGGATGAAAAAGCTTCATTTCACAAATGTCAGGAAACGTTCTATACTTTAATCAGAAGGAAACATTAAGTGCTTTGTGGGAGGTGTAGACATGATTGGATGGACAATAATTGCAATTGTAGCTGCATATGGATTTGTGAACATTTTCAACAGCGAAAGACATGCACATTAATTTAAGTTAAGTAGATAAAATGACAACCGCAGGGGAATGGCGGTTGTCATTTTTTGTATCAGCGTGGGTTAATCCAGAAGATAATCTTGTGCATATTTGATAAATATTTTCAAGGCAGGGGACAGCTCATCTGATGATGAGATTGCCATGCCCAGTCGCCGGTAAGCACGTGGCTTTAGCGGACGAGCTTCAAAGTTTCCCGTACGCCCTCTAAGAATCATACCGGGTAAAATACTGATTCCAAGATTATGTTCAACCATAGATAGAATGGAAAAATCATTGCTCATGGTGTATTTGATATCTGGTTTTACTTTATATTTTTTCAATAGTCGGTGAACTTCATTGACATAAGTATATTCGGATACTACAAATGGTGTATTCTCGTACCACTCAATGGGAATCTCATCGTATTGCGCAAATGGATGTTCCTTATGCATGACAGCATACATAGAGTCATCAAAGACAGGAATGAATTTATAATTCTGATTCGGCTGATAGCTTGTGAAACCGATATCTACTTTGTGATTCTCGACCCAGTCAGCTAAGTCACGCTCATCTCCTTCAATAATATCAAAAAGAATCTCAGGGTATTCTTTCTGAAAGTTATTAATAATCTCCGGAAGCCAATGGATGGCACAACTAATGTAGGAACCAATCTTTATGGTTCCTTTTTTGGCACCTTTCATAAAAGAAATCTCTTGTTTCAAAGATTCACTGGCAGACAATAGATTACGGATTGCAGGGAGTAATGCTTTGCCTTCGTTTGTCAGAGTAACTCCGTGATGTCTTTTGATGAAGAGTGGAAATCCCACTTCCTGTTCTAAGGATTTCATCATCTGAGTGATTCCAGATTGGGTATATCCAAGGTCTTCACCTGCTTTTGTAAAATTGCCGTAATCTGCAACAGTGAGAAATACCGTTAGCTTTTTCAAATCCATGATGCGGTCTCCTTTGATGAATATTCTGCTATCATACTACAAGTTATTTGTAAGAAAAACAAGATGCATTTGTAGAAAAATCGTGCATTGCGACCGGAGAGTGGTTGAGCTATACTAATACATGTAGAGAAATGTATAGAGTGCAGGAGAGACAATAGATGGAAGAAGTGATGGTGAAGATATGAAGAATGAATTACCGGCATATGAAAAAATAGATATGGAACATTGGCCACGCAGAGAGCATTTCACTTACTATAGGAATTCTTTGAAATGTGGCTATTCTTTGACTGCGAAGATTGATGTGACGAAGATTCTTCAGTTTGCAAGGTTACATAAAAAGAGATTTTTTGGCTGCTTTTTATATGCGGTTTCAAAGACGGTCAATATGATGGATTCTATGAGGATGATGGTGCCGCCGGAAGGCGGTGCAGGAGTCTGGAAGGTATCTCATCCGAATTTTACAGTATTTCATGAGGATGATGAGACCTTTAGTGATCTGTGGACGGAATACAGGTCGGATTTTTCAGAGTTTTATCAAGGATTTGAAGAGGTCCTCATGAGATATGGGAATCAGCATGGAATTAAGGGAAGACCGGAACAGCCTGCGAACTTCTTCTGTGTCAGCTGTGTTCCGTGGCTTGATTATACCGGATATGCGACCAGCACAGTGGATGCACCTGCTCTTTTTCCTATCATTGTATTTGGAAAATATACGGAACAGGGTGGATGTTATACATTACCTGTGACGGTGACCATCTCCCATGCATCGGCGGATGGTTATCATACCAGCTTGTTTTTTAAAAAATTGCAGGAGAATTTGGAGTTGTTTGATGAGTGCGTGGAATAAGCGTTTGGGATGGTGAGATACAATGATTCATTTATTCAAGAAAAAAGAAGTCATACGAAAAGAATATGATGCCAGGAATCAGAAGCCGGTAATCCATTGCAGTATCTGTACCGGAGAGCAGGTGGCAGGATTCAAGGATATTCATACGGGGAAATTTCAGGATATTATGCTGATTCGGGATGAGTCGGATCTGAAAAAATTCAAAGAGATGTATGGTTTAGGTGATATCCCGAAAGAGTATTAAATCTGCTTAAATCGAAAGGAGCTTCCATTTCTTACTTGAAATTCGAAGAAACAAGTGTTATATTACAAGTAGAACAATGAAATATTCTATATATGTATATGAATTTCCAGGAAAGAAAGGTGAGGACAATGGCAGGAAAGAAAGATTATTATGAAGTACTTGGCGTCGGAAGAAATGCAGACGAAGCTACGATTAAGAAAGCATATCGAAAACTGGCAAAGAAGTACCATCCAGATATGAATGGTGATAATCCTGAAGCGGCTGCCAGGTTCAAAGAAGTAACGGAAGCCTACAATGTCTTAAGTGATAAAGAAAAGAAGAAGTTATATGATCAGTTTGGCCACGCAGCTTTTGACGGCAGTGGAAATACATCTGATTTTTATAAGAATGGAAATGGCAGCTATCAGGAATTCCATTTCGAAGGCGGGGATATGGATGATATTCTTAAGAATATCTTCGGGGATGGATTTAGTCAGAGTGGATTCAGTCAGGGTGGATTCGGTTATGGAGGTTTTCGGCAGAGTAATTTCCGCCAGAAAGGGAAGAATGTATCAGCTGGCATAGAAGTAAGCTTTGACGAGGCGGTATTTGGCTGTGATAAGGTCATTCAGCTCCAGAACCCTGACGGCGTGGTTCAGTCGTTGAAGGTACACGTACCGGCCGGAATTGATACGGGCAAGAAGATTCGGCTTCGCGGACAGGGTATGCCAGGCATGAATGGTGGTGAGGCAGGAGATCTGATGCTGGAAGTAACGGTAGGAAAGAAGCCTGGATATGAGCGCAAGGGTATGGATGTCTATACTACGCTCAATATTCCATTTACAACGGCAGTATTGGGTGGCGAGGTAATCGTTCCGACTCTGTATGGCAATGTGTCCTGTAAGATTCAGGAAGGTACACAGTCTGGCTCGAAGATCCGGCTTCGTGGCAAAGGAATCGTATCTATGAAGAATCCGCAGGTGAAGGGCGATCAGTACGTGACAGTACAGATTCAGGTTCCAAGACACCTGAATCCGGAGGCGAAGCAGAAGCTGCGGGAGTTTAGAGCTGTGGCTTAAGAAGAAAAAGCATAGATTAAGGAGAAACTAAGATGATATATACGGTCACATTTAATCCATCGCTGGATTATATAGTCTCAGTAGATGATTTTCAATTGGGTCTTACAAATCGCACAAGTTCAGAATTGATGTTGCCGGGAGGTAAGGGAATCAATGTATCGACGGTACTGGGGAATCTTGGAATTGAAAGTACAGCATTGGGATTTGTCGCAGGATTTATCGGACAGGAGATTATCCGCCGTATGGGGGAGATGGGAATACGATCAGACTTTATTGTGCTTGAGAACGGAGTATCAAGAATTAATGTAAAGTTAAAATCTATTGACGGAACAGAAATCAATGGTGCGGGACCAGAGATTAGTGAAGAAGCTGTGGATTGTTTGATGAAAAAGTTAGATATTCTCGGAAGAGGAGACATCTTAGTTCTTGCAGGAAGTATTCCAAAGTCCATGCCGGATGATATCTATAGAAGAATCATGAAAAGACTGGATGGACGCGAAGTTATGATTGTTGTAGATGCAACCAAAGACCTGTTGATGAATGTGCTGGAGTTTCATCCGTTTCTGGTGAAACCTAATCATCACGAATTGGGAGAAATCTTTCAGACAGAACTTAAGACAAGGGAGTCGGTGATTCCTTATGCGAGAAAGTTACAGGCAATGGGTGCTGCTAACGTGTTGGTATCTATGGCCGGAGAAGGAGCAGCTCTGATTGCAGCAGATGGAAAGATATATGATGCTCCTGCACCAAAAGGTACACTGGTCAATGCTGTGGGAGCAGGAGATTCCATGGTGGCAGGCTTCCTTGCAGGATGGATAGAACAGAAAAGTTACGAATATGCATTTCGTATGGGACTTGCAGCAGGAAGCGCAAGCGCATTTTCAGAAATGTTAGCGACAAAAGAAGAAATAAAAAAGTTACTTGGGGACGGGGGAAAATGAAAAACCCCCGTCCCAAATTAATTTACCGTATCCCTATTTTAATTCTTCAGCCAGTGCTTCTAACTGTGCACGGCTGTCGTCATTGAGTGCTGATAAGATTTTTACGGTTGTGTCGGTGAATGTAAGGTTCTTACTGCCTTCCAGCATCTGTGCCATCTTCTTTGCGGCAGTCGGCGCCCAGGAGCCGTTCTCAATCAGCCCAACGGTACGGTTCTGGTAGTTCCGTTCTGTCAGGTGATTGATGAATTCGCGCATGAATGGGAAGATGTCGTTGTTATAGGTCGTAGTAGCAAGTACCAGTTTGCCATAGCGGAAAGCGTCTTCTACAGCTTCTGCCATGTCTTCGCGAGCGAGGTCACAGACAACGACCTTCGGGCATCCTTTTTCTTTCAGCATGTCTGCTAATTCTTCAACTGCTTTCTTTGTATTTCCATAGACAGAAGTGTAGGCAATCATAACGCCTTCGGACTCTACAGAATAAGAGGACCATATATTATAGAGGTTCAGATAATATTCCAGATTCTCGGTCAGGATAGGTCCATGAAGAGCACAGATGGTCTGAATATCAAGTTTTGCTGCTTTTTTCAGAAGGGCCTGAACCTGTGTGCCGTATTTTCCGACGATTCCGATGTAATAGCGGCGAGCTTCACATGCCCAGTCTTCTTCAACATCCAGTGCTCCGAATTTTCCAAAGGCATCGGCGGAGAATAATACTTTGTCAAAGCTGTCATATGTTACCATAACTTCTGGCCAGTGAACCATTGGTGCAGTGATAAATGTTAATTCATGCTTTCCAAGAGAAAGAGTATCCCCTTCCTTTACGACCATTTGATGGTCTTTAAAATCATTGCCAAAGAACTGCTTCATCATGGCAAATGACTTGGCAGTGGCAACGATAACAGTATCTTTATATATTTCCATGAATTTTGCAATATTCGCAGAGTGGTCAGGTTCCATGTGCTGAATGATCAGATAGTCAGGCGACTTTTCTCCAATCACTGCTCTTAAGTTGTTCAGCCATTCTTCGGTAAAACGGGCATCAACTGTGTCGAATACGGCTATCTTTTCATCGACAATCACATAAGAATTATAGGCCATTCCATTTTCGACAACGTACTGGCCTTCAAAAAGGTCAATATCATGGTCATTGACGCCTATATATTTGATATCGTTCGTAATATCCATTGTAATTCGCTCCTTTTCTTAATCGTTATGGAACATTATAGCATATGTCATAATAAGTGGGTGTATTTTTTTTCATTCAAGAAAAGATTATGTGGATAATCTGCTCACATATGCACAGAATATAATATATCTTTTCATTATGATACAAGAGGAGTGAGGAGAAATGGAGTCAATCTGGTCAGCAAGTGTAGAATTGCCACATTTTAAAAGTATGGAAGGAGATATCCAGACGGATGTACTGATCATTGGTGGTGGTATGGCAGGAATTCTCTGCGCTTATTTTTTACAGGAAAACAGAGTCCCGTATGTTCTGGTCGAGGGGAAGACCATCTGCTCGGGGATTACGAAAGATACGACAGCCAAGATTACGGCACAGCATGGTCTGATCTATCATCGTTTGCTTAAGAGTGCAGGATACGAAAAGGCAAAGATGTATTTGGATGCAAATCAGTCGGCAGTGCAGCAGTTCGTGAAACTGTGTCATGGGATGAACTGTGATCTTGAACGAAAGATGGCATATGTTTATTCGATAAATGACAGAAAGAAGCTGGAGAAAGAGGCAGATGCCCTTTGCAGGCTTGGAGTGGATACGGATATTTCGGAGAAGACAAAGCTTCCTTTCTATCATGTGGGAGCCGTCGGTCTTGCAGGTCAGGCACAGTTCCATCCTTTGAAATTTGTTGCTGCAATTGCAAAAGATCTTAACATTTTTGAACATTCTTTTGTGACAGAATTAAAGGAACATGAGGCTGTAACGGCAAATGGAAAGATTACATTCCATAAAGTAATCTTTGCGACGCATTTTCCTATTGACAATAAGCATGGAATGTATTATCTGAAGATGTACCAGCATCGCTCTTACGTGATCGCGCTGGAAAATGGGCCTCAGATAGACGGCATGTATGTGGATGAGGCAATGTGTGGAATGTCGTTTCGTAATTATAAGAATTATCTGTTGATTGGAGGTGGAGATCATAGAACTGGCAAAATGGGCGGCAACTGGGAGGAACTTCGAAAGTTTGCCGGACAGTTTTATCATGACCGGGAAGAACAATTCTGCTGGGCAACCCAGGACTGTATGACATTAGACGAGGTGCCATATATTGGGCGGTATTCCAAAAACTGTGCGGAATATTATGTAGCCACGGGATTTAATAAATGGGGAATGACTTCTTCCATGGTAGCAGCTAATCTACTGACAGATCAGATATTGAATAAAAAGAATCCGTATGCAAGCAGTCTTTGACCCGTCCAGGAGCATGCTCAAGCCACAGCTTCTGGTTAATGGATGCACTGCGGTCGGAAATCTGTTGAGAATATCAGAAAAACGTTGTCCACATCTGGGTTGTGCACTGAAATGGAATGCGGTAGAACACAGCTGGGATTGCACATGTCATGGTTCCCGCTTCGACGAAGATGGGAAGGTTCTTGATAATCCGGCCAATGGAAGTCTGAAGGAGGTGACGGGAAAACAAAATTAATATAATGCTTTACAAATACTTTTCAATGGTGATATGCTGAATAGCATGATATTAGCAGATAAACATTAAAATAGGAAGTAATGAATTATGAGAAGTAAAGATAAGAAAGAAATATCATTTGTAGAGGGCCCGGTGTTCGGGTCTTTGATTCGTTTTGCACTGCCTGTGCTTGGAACATTGATCTTGCAGGCGGCATATGGAGCAGTGGATCTGCTGGTGGTCGGCAGATTCGGAGATGCAACGAGTATCTCAGCAGTAGGAACCGGAAGTGCATTTATGCAGATGGTGACATTTATTATCACCAGTCTTGCCATGGGCTCAACGGTAATTATCGGACAGCATATTGGAGAGAAGAAACCGAAAGCGGCCGGCGATGCTGTTGGAACAACCATTATATTATTTGCTGTATTAGGAATTGTGTTGACGGTTTTGCTGGAGGTATTTGCAGGAAATATTGCCGGGCTACTTCAGGTTCCTGCGGAATCTTTTGATAAGACGGTTCTCTATATTCGTGTCTGTTCAGCTGGAATTGTAATCATTATTGCGTATAATGTTATTAGTGGTGTTCTAAGGGGAATCGGCAATGCGAATCTTCCGTTTCTCTTTGTTGGAGTTGCCTGTGTCGTAAATATTATCGGAGATTTGGTGTGCGTTGGGGCTTTACATATGGATGTAGTCGGTGCTGCACTTGCGACAGTGACTGCACAGCTGGTATCAGTAATCATATCTTTGATCGTGCTTCGCAGACAAGACATGCCAATCTCTTTTTCCCGTCAGCAGTGCAGGGTATATCCAAGAGAGTTAAGAAGAATCCTGAATGTCGGCGTTCCAATCGCTTTACAAGAGACGATGGTACAGATCTCTTTTCTGGTGATTAATTCTATCATTAATAATATGGGCTTAATGCAGTCGGCTGGATATGGTGTGGCACAAAAGCTGATTTCTTTCATTATGTTGGTGCCGTCTTCTGTGATGCAGAGTGTCTCGGCTTTTGTGGCACAGAACATTGGAGCAGGACAAAAAGCAAGAGCGAAAAAAGGAGTGCGCACGGCTATGGTTACTGGCTGTACATTGGGAATATTCATTTTCCTGGCCGGATTCTTCGGAGGGACTGTAATGTCTGCGTTATTCACCAATGATATGCAGGTCATCCTGCAGAGCGCGGATTATCTGAAAGGATTCTCGGTAGACTGTCTTTTGACCTGTATTTTATTCAGCAGTATCGGATATTTTAATGGATGCGGTAAGAGCATACCGGTTATGATACAAGGAATTACAGCTGCATTTTGTGTCCGTATTCCAATCTCTATATTTATGGCAAGCCTTCCGAACACATCTCTGATGATGGTCGGTCTTGCAGCGCCAATATCAACAGTATATGGAATCATCTTCTTTATCATTTGCTTTGCATTGGAGAGAAAAAAGGAACATAACAGAATAAGATAAGAAAGGAACGAGAAATAAGATGTTAGGGACAATTGTGAATACAGGGACAATTCTTGTAGGGAGTGTTGCAGGAAGCGTATTGAAAAAGGGAATTGGAGAAAAATATGAAAATGCAATGTTTCAGGCCTGTGGACTTGCGGCTTTTGGAATTGGAATTAATGCAGTAGTATCCAATATGCCAAAAAGTGAATACCCGGTACTCTTTATCGTAAGCCTTGTATTAGGAAGTCTGATCGGAGCCAAATTGAACCTGGATGAACGGTTCAATCGCTTTGTGGACAGTCATTCCAAAGGGAATCTTGCGCAAGGACTTACAACGGGTATCTTGTTGTACTGTATCGGTTCATTGTCGATTGTAGGTCCGGTAATGAGTGCTCTCTATGGAGATAATACATATCTGTTTACCAACGCATCATTAGACATGGTGACAAGTACAGTGCTGGCATCTACCTATGGCATTGGGATGGCACTTGCAGCAGGGGTTCTGTTCTGTTGGCAAGGCAGTATCTTTCTGCTCACGAAATATCTGTCGGCAAGTTTTTTCTCTGATGAGATGGTAGCAGAATTATGTATAGTCGGTGGTTTCTTAATTATGTGTACCGGCTGCAGTATCCTGAATATTAAAAAGTTTAAGACGTTGGACATGCTGCCGGCATTATTTGTACCGATTCTCTTTTTTGTATGCAAAGAGATTATAGGATTCTAAGACTTAGCAGACTGATGCAAAATACCCCGAAAACGGTAAATCGATAGAACATATCCTTTGTAATACGTTTTTGGAATAATCCAAGGAATACCAGTAAGATTAATACCGGATAGAGAATACTTAAGATCGGGGAAGCAAGTTCCAGAATCCGGCTGATTCCAAAGTTTGAGATGATACAACTTGTGCCTGCAAATAAAAATACAAATGTACGATAGCTGATGTGGCCTTTTGTCTGCTTCTCAAAAAAGGAAGCGGCAGATGATAACAGACCGATCGCAGGTGTCATACAGGCAATACAGACCAGTATTCCCAGAAGAATCATTCCTTTTTTTCCTAAGAGGGACTTAGTGATTGCGATTAATAGTACAACCCGGTCAGTATCTGAAGGGTAGATACTGGATACGGTTGCTCCCAGATATGCCAGACCTCCATATACAACGAAAAGAATAACGGCAGCAATGACTCCGGACCGGGCAATCATATCAAATTGTTGTTTGGTGTCAGTGTAATGTTTTTGTTGCAGTGTAAGTAAAATAGAGGCAGAGAATATCATGGCAGCCATCACATCCATCGTCTGATAACCAGCATTAACACCGACCGCTACTGCGCTCTGCGTAGAGGCAGAAGCATCTATAGAACCAAGGGGTGACAGAATTCCTTTTACAATAAGTATCAGCAGTGCCAAAAGAATCAAAGGTGCAAAGACAGTTCCAATAATATCAATGACTTTAGACTGTTTCAGGCAGAATAAAACGACGATTGCAAAAAAGAGAATAGAAAAATATTTCCCGTCAAAGGACGGAAAGAATGGTGCTATCGAGAATTCATATGCAGTCGCGGCAGTACGTGGAATGGCAATCAATGGACCCAGGCAGAGTGCATTCAGTGTCAGAATCAGGCAAGAAGGGATCCTGCCCAGTCGTTCTGTAATTCCAGAAGCTCCTTTCCCTAATTTGGCAACAACGAGCAGTGTTAGAATACTTAATCCCATGTCCATGAACATAAAACATAAAAAACTTAAAAACCACTTTTGGCCTGTGATCAGTCCAAGATAAGGTGGAAAAATAAGATTCCCAGCGCCAAAGAACATGGCAAATATTGCAAATCCAATCACGAAGGTGTCTTTATATTGTCTTTGATTCATCATAATTTCCTCAGTATCTTTCCTTTAATATGATATTATTTTAACGTGAATAAAAGTGCCCGGCAAATTGATGAAAGTGTCTTGACAGGAAACTTTTTTCGTGTTTATGTATTAAAGAGAGACTTTTTCTGTAAATCATTAGTAAAAAAGTGATTTCAAATAAATTTGGGATATATTTCATAAAAAAAGTGATTTGTAAGAAACGGAGAGGTTATGAGTATTGACAAACGAGTGGGGAAAAATATTAAGAAATATCGTCTGGCATATAAGATGACTCTGGAAGAGCTGGCAAAGCAGATTCATAAGAGCAAATCTACAATCTCAAAATATGAAAAGGGTCTGATATCGCTGGATATGGCCACTTTGGAGGAAATTTCACAAGTGTTGAAGGTTGCTCCGTCACAGCTTCTGGCAGCAGAGGAAGATGAGTTTCATGCTGAAGAGCCAGAAGGAGAATTTTTTGATCGGCAGTATATGTATTCTTACGATGGAAGAAGTAAGAGAATCTTGAGAAGTATCATAGAGCGATACATATTGTCTGATTCGGGGCAGATGAGAATTCAGTTGTTTTATGATGTGAAGGATGTGCAGAATCCAGGAGACTGTAAAGCTTTGTATGCAGGGATGAGCAGAAAATATGAATTTATAGAGAATTATACACTTCAGAATCAGAATAATCCTACAGAACAGGTGCTGATTTGCTGCATTAACAGCCTAAGCCTTACAAACCGTAAGCTTGGAATGCTTACAGGTCTATCGTATAAGACGATGCTTCCGGTGGCAATCAAGGTAATGATTGCATCCTCTGTACTTAAGGAAGACAATGAGTTGATTGAAGGATTAAAATTAACCAAAGAAGATATAAAGATTTCCAAAAAATATAATTTATTTACGATTGATCAGTTCATGGAATAACGATTCAGGAGGAAAGAGATGGAATTGTATGAAGGACGCCCGTTGAATACAGATGGACGCAAAGAAAAAGAAATCAAAGTTTATGATGTGTTGGATGCTGCAGGAATTTCCTATGTCCGCGTAGATCATCCTCCAGTTGCTACGATTGAGGCATGTATGGGAGTAGATGAGGCACTTGGGATCGAGATCTGCAAGAATCTGTTCCTGTGCAACCGCCAGAAGACCGCATTCTATCTGCTGGTAATGCCGGGAAAGAAGTCACTGCAGACAAAGGAATTATCGAAGCAGATTCCTACATCCAGATTGTCCTTCGCATCGGCAGAAGATATGGAAAAATACCTAAATGTCACACCCGGTTCGGCAACCATTATGGGATTGATCTTCGACCCGGAGAACCGTGTACAGCTGCTGGTAGATGAAGAAGTGCTGCAAGATGAAGAATTCGCATGCCATCCTTGTGTGAACACATCCAGTATAAAAATGAAGACAACAGATGTATTCGGAAAATATCTGGAATTGGTACATCATGATTATATAAAAGTTGCGCTGACAGATGGGAATATACATTAATCATTAGTCGACTTCTGCCCCTTCCTGTGATATAATAATCAGGTTATTACAGATGATTATTTATTGCAGAAAGGGGCTTTTTCTATGGATGTGATATCTGAGAATAAACCCAAAAAACATATATGCGTAGGTATTCTTGCTCATGTAGATGCGGGAAAGACCACTCTTTCAGAAGGCCTTTTGTATCTCGGCGGAAAGATCAGAGAATTAGGGCGTGTGGATCATAAGAATGCCTATCTGGATACTTATGAACTGGAACGGAATCGGGGAATCACCATCTTCTCGAAACAGGCAGTCCTGGAACTTGGAAAGACACAGGTGACGCTTTTGGACACTCCGGGGCATGTGGATTTCTCGGCAGAGATGGAACGAACATTGCAGGTATTGGATTATGCAATCCTTGTGATTAGTGGAATGGACGGCGTGCAGGGACATACCCGTACTGTGTGGAATCTTCTGCGGCGTTACCAGATTCCGACCTTCCTTTTTGTAAACAAGATGGATCAGGATGGAACGGATCGGGAACAGCTGCTGGATGAATTAAAACATAGTCTGGATGAAGGCTGCATTGCCTTTGATGATGAGAAAGAGATACTATATGACAATCTGGCAACCTGTGAAGAGGAGGCTCTGGACGAATATCTGCAGACCGGAGAACTCTGTGAAGAGACGATTGCCCGATTGATCGTGCAGAGAAAAGTCTATCCATGTTATTTTGGCTCAGCGTTAAAATTGCAGGGAGTTCAAGAGTTCCTGGATGGAATGGAACGATATACGTTGCCTTATGCAGCGAAGGATTCTGCGCATTCTAAGGAATTTGGAGCAAAAGTGTTTAAGATATCCCGTGATTCGCAGGTGAATCGTCTGACGTACCTGAAGATTACCAGCGGAATCTTGAAGGTCAAATCCATGTTGTCCAATCATATGTCAGATCATGTAGAGGATGAAGAACGCTGGGAAGAAAAAGTGAATCAGATCCGTATCTATTCAGGAGAAAAGTATGAATTGATACAAGAAGCAGAAGCCGGACGTATCTGCGCGGTGACTGGTCTGAGTCATACCTATCCGGGAGAAGGTCTTGGCATAGAGAAGGAATCTCAGGCTCCGATGCTGGAACCGGTGCTGAATTATCGGATTCTGCTGCCGGAAGGCTGTGATGTACATACCATGTTACGGAATCTTCGGCAGCTTGAGGAAGAAGATCCGATGCTTCGGATCGTATGGAATGAAGAATTAGGAGAGATCTATGCCCGGCTTATGGGAGAAGTGCAGATTGAGATCTTGCAGAGCCTGATTCAGGAGCGCTTCCATGTGCTGGTATCCTTTGACACGGGAAATATTGTATATAAGGAAACAATTCGGAATAAGGTAGAAGGTGTGGGACACTTTGAGCCGCTTCGCCATTATGCGGAAGTTCATCTGATCATGGAACCGGGGAAAAAGGGCAGCGGTCTGGTTCTGGATACGAATTGTAGTGAAGATATGCTGGACAAGAACTGGCAGCGTCTGATCATGACCCATCTGGCAGAGAAGGAGCATCGCGGAGTGCTGACAGGTGCTGTGATTACGGATATGAAGATTACTCTGGCAGCAGGACGAGCCCATCAGAAGCATACAGAGGGTGGAGATTTCCGTCAGGCAACCTATCGTGCCGTGCGTCAGGGACTGATGCAGGCAGAGAGCGTTCTTCTGGAGCCGTATTATGAGTTTTGTCTGGAAGTTCCGTCTGAGATGGTGGGACGTGCTATGACGGATATCCAGAAGATGTCCGGCGAATTTCAGCCGCCTCAGACGCATGGTGAGATGGCGATTCTGACTGGAAGTGCGCCGGTAGCAACGATGCGGGATTACCAGAGAGAAGTCAACAGTTATTCCAGAGGCCGCGGAAAGCTGACCTGTACGTTCAGAGGGTATGAACCTTGCCATAATGCAGAAGAGGTGATTGAGATTAGTGGATACGAACCGGACAGAGATCTGGATAACCCGACCGGTTCCGTATTCTGTTCTCATGGCGCAGGATTCGTAGTTCCTTGGAATCAGGTTCCCGAATATATGCATATTGAAAGCCAGCTGGAAAAGGAAGAGAAGCTGTTGCAGCCGAAGACTGTGAGCCATACAGGGAATCGCTCAGACAAGGGAAGAAGCCGCCAGGCGCTTTTAAGTCGTCAGGAAGAGAAAGAATTAGAAGAGATATTTATCCGAACCTATGGAAAAGTAGAGCGCAGGTTAAGCCCTGCGTCCAGAACGGTAAGTGCTGAAAAAGAGAGACATACGAAGAAGAAAGAAGAGATTCAGGAGTATCTTCTGGTAGATGGTTATAATGTTATATTTGCATGGGATGATCTTAAGGAACTGGCAAAGGAGAATATCGAAGCAGCGAGAAATAAGCTGATGGATGTTCTGTGCAATTATCAGGGCTTTAAGAAATGTGTAGTCATACTGGTCTTTGATGCTTATAAGGTGGATGGCTATGCGCTGGAGATCCAGAAGTATCACAATATCCACGTGGTATACACCAAGGAAGCAGAGACGGCGGATCAGTATATTGAGAAGGTCGTTCATCAGATTGGAAAGAAATATCACGTAACGGTTGTTACGTCAGACGGTGTAGAACAGGTCGTTACTCTGGGACAGGGAGGAACACTGATCTCATCCAGGGAATTCCGGGAAGAAGTAGAGATTGTCAGACGTCAGATCCGGGAGGAGTATGAAAGCCGCCGCGAAAGTAATAAGAATTATCTGTTCGACCATATGGATGCCAAGATGGCCGAAGAGATGGAAGATATAAGATTAGGAAGAAAAGAAAGAATAGGAGAAGATTAGTTATGCATCCGACATTCCTGTTTTGATTGGAGGGTCATTAAGAATGGGTGCATGTTGACCGGTAATACATGAATAATACCAGTGTAAGTACCAGACACATTCCTTCTGCAAGTGTTGCTGCCATCCAGATACCATTTCCCCCAAGAAGTCTTGTCAGGATCCGGAGACTTATGGCAACAAAGATGAATCCTCTTCCCAGAGAGATGGCCATGGCAGACTTGGGATATTCGATTGCAGTAAAGAATCCGCCAATAATCACGTTAAAACCACAGAGCAGAAAGGAGTAAGAAAATGTATAAAAGATTCTTACAGAATCGGCCCGAAGTTGTGCTAATTCCGGTGAGATGAACAAGTTTACAAGTGGACTTGCTATCATTCGGGATATTAGAAAAGCTGCAATGGAAAATACAGTCCCAAAGCAAAGAGCATATTTTAAAAGACGATGATAATTCTGTGGCATCTTCCTGCCATAATGATAGCTGACCAGAGGTTGAATTCCCTGAGCGATACCTGCCATCGACATGACCACAATGGTACTGACGTAGGTGACAATGGTATAGCTTACAATGGATTCTTCGCCTAGATATGCGAGAATCGACTGGTTGAACAGGAAGATGACAATTCCTGCTGAGAATTCTGTGATTCCAGAAGACAGACCGATCTTTATGGTACGCCACATAAGAGACAGAGATGGCGTGAACCTCACCAGTTTCATATGGGTCTTGGTACTGCAAAAGTGAGTCAGATACAGTAATACAACACACAGTTGTGAGAGACCTGTCGCAAATGCTGCGCCCCAGACTCCTTTGTGAAAAGCGATGACAAACAGATAATCCAGAATACAGTTGAGAATCGTTCCGGTAGTGACGATAATCGTTGCTTTCATAGGATAACCATCGGTCTTAATCAATACCTCCAGCGAATAAGAACAGATAAAAAAGACGCTGAAGCATGCAATCGTTTTCAGGTATGTCTGGACGTAATCCATGGTGAGTTCCGTTGCTCCCAGGAATAACGCAATCTCTTCGGATTTCCACAGGACGATCCATGTAATCAACAGAGACACAATAATGGCGGTCAGAATATTATGGGTAAATACTTCCCTTGCTCTTGCATCTTCTTTTTCTCCTAACAGCATGGCAATGATGGTAGAGGAACCTACGGAAAATAATAATGCCACGGAGAAAAGGAAGGTAACGAATGGCATGGCAATATTGACACCGGACAAAGCCAGTTCAGATACTCCTCTGGCAACGAACATGCCATCTATCATCGTGTAAAGTGCATATACCCATTGGGCAACTAGCGATGGAATGATAAAACGAAAGAAATCATGAAGTAATGATTTTCCTTCTAACTTCATAGTAAAACCTCCTTGTTGTATTCTATACTAAACCTTGGTATAATACTAAGGTCAAGTGAAAATGAAAGAAAAAAGGATTTATATGAAGAAATATTTTAAAATCGGAGAGATATCACAGCTATACCATATCGGGGCAGATTCTCTGAGATATTATGAAAAACTGGGAATACTAAAGCCAAAGCGTGGAGAGAATCAGTATCGTCTCTACCATCTGGATGATATCTGGCGGTTGAATGTTATTCGTGAATTGAGAGAACTTGGTTTTTCCATGGAACAGATTGGGGATTACCTGAAGCATCATACGGTTAGTTCTACGAAAGAACTGTTGATGGAAGAGCTTCATATGATCGAAGAGAAGCAGGAGAAGTTGAGGCAACTACAGAAGAATGTAGAAGAACGTATTGAAACTCTTTCAGAATGTGAAGAAAAAGTGCTTGGAGTCGTGCAGTTACAGCAATTGCCAGATCGAAGCTGTTATTATATCGAGAAAGGATATGAGCGGGATGAAGAGATGGATGTGCTGATCAAGCAGCTTCTGAATAAGAATCCCGATAAATCCTATATCATAGGAAGCAATCATATCGGTTCTGTAATCTTGGCAGAAAGTGCAAGGAACCAAAGATGCCGGGAATATGAAGGTGTGTTTATCATAGATACGGAGGGCGATATGGTCATACCGGGCGGAGAATACCTTACCATCAGTTACCGGGGCAATTGCAACCAGAATTATCAGTGTCTCCCCAGGTTGCTTGCTTATGCGAAAGAACATGGGTATCGGATGGTCGGTGATGTGTATGAGATCCTCTGGGTGGATATCCATGTATCTGGAAGAGAAGAAGAACACATTACAGAGTTACAGATTCGGGTTGAGGAGAAGGCACGATTCGATACATGATCTCTGCCAATTCTTCTGGTGATTCTTTAAAACCATTCGAGGACCAGGTAATATAAAGGTTATACAATGCACCGGCAAAAGCCTGAAGACAGTAATAGAGTTCGATGCTGTCTCCTGGGTGATACCAGGTCTCCAGGACATACTGACTGATTGCATTCAGGAGCATATGGCTTAGACCGCTTTTGAAGAGACTGTCAATAAATTCCTGATGTGCTTCAAAGTAAGAAAAACAGTGCAGAAGATTTTCTGAAGAATAGAAATGTTTGTCCAGTGACAGAGATTTTGCTTCCTGCTTGTAATTCATCAAAGCATCTTCCAGATAGGAAGCAAATATATCTTCTTTGGACTGATAATTACGGTAATAAGTCATTCGGGAGACGCCGGCCTTTTCTGTCAGTTCGCAGACCGATATAGCGGATAAAGGTTTTTCCTTTAATAATTGGATCAGTGCGGTAACAATGCATTCCTTTGCAAGGATATTAGATTGATTTTTCCGTTCTTTATTCATGAACAAAACCCCCTGATTTGTAACAGTTATTAGTAATTATCTTGAATTAAAAATTCTGAGATGTTACAATTTGTCACATCTAATTATAAATAGAATGGGAATTTATTTCAAGTTGTAAAAGAATATTTGAAACAGGAGGATATAAGTGGATGAAAACGGCAGTCGTAACAGACAGTAACAGTGGAATTACACAGGAAGAAGCAAAAAAGGAAGGGATATTCATTCTCCCTATGCCAGTCATTGTTGATGGAGTAACGAGATATGAGGGGCAGGATCTTACTCAGGAGATGTTCTATGGAAGCCTCACGAGCGGAATCGATGTCACAACATCCCAGCCTTCTCCGGGGGATGTGATGGATCTGTGGGATAAGGTGTTGGCCGGGGGATATGAAGAACTGGTATATATTCCGATGTCCAGCGGACTGAGTAATTCCTGTGAAACTGCGATTCTCTTGTCCGATGATTATGATGGTAAAGTTCAGGTCGTAGATAATCACAGAATCTCTGTTACGCAGAGAGAAGCTGTTATGGAAGCCGTGAGGCTTGTTGCTGCAGGAACATCTGCGAAGGCAGTCAAAGAAGATCTGGAAGCAAGAGCTTATGATTCTAGTATTTATATTACAGTGGATACATTGGAATATCTGAAAAAAGGCGGCAGAGTCACTCCGGCAGGTGCAGCTATAGGAGCAGTGCTCAATATCAAACCAGTCCTTACTATACAGGGAGAACGTCTGGATGCATTTGCAAAAGTTCGTGGGATGCGTAAAGGAAAGGATAAGATGATCGAAGCTCTAAAGAAAGATATAGAAGAAAGATTTTCAGAGATGGACAGAAGTCGAATAAGGATTGGCACAGCAGGAGCGGGATTGACGGCCGCAGAAGCAGAGGAATGGTGCAGCGAAGTGGGAAAGGCTTTCCCATGGGCAGAAGTTTATTATAATCCTTTGTCTATGTGTATTGCAACGCATACCGGACCGGGGGCTATAGGGATCGGATTTAGTATTGTTAAGTAAAGGGACAAAATGATATGTTGTATACAATTCCAGATTATTATCATATGTTTACCTGTACAGCAGATCAATGTGAAGACACCTGTTGTGCAGGATGGCAGATCGTAGTTGATAAGAGATCTTTGCACCGCTATAAGAAAGTAAAGGGGAATTATCGAAGAAAGCTGTTTCGGTCCATAGACTGGAGAAAGGAGACATTTCGACAGTCAGAAGAGAAAAGATGTGCATTTCTGAATAAAGATAATCTGTGTGATATGTATTGCAATCTGGGAAAGGACAGTCTATGTAAAACTTGCCGCCTATATCCCCGCCATGTAGAAGAATTTGAAGGCGTCCGGGAGATTACTTTATCGGTGTCTTGCCCAGAAGTGGCAAGGATTCTCTTGTCAAAGGAAGAACCGGTGACCTTTTTAAATTTTGAAAAAGATGGAGAAGAAGAGTACGATGATTATGATCCGTTTCTCTATTCAAAGCTGGTAGAAGGCCGGGAGATTATGGTGAAGATTCTCCAGAACCGTGAGATCAGTCTGGAATTAAGGGCTGGTCTTGTACTCGGGATTGCCCATGATATGCAGGTGCGAATCAAAAAGGGCGATATATTTTCCTGTGATGAAGTATTTGTAAAATATCAGACAGAATCGGCACGGGAATTCGTCCGCATGAAGATGGAAGAGGGCAGCAATCATAGAGAACAGAGATACACATGGGCAAAGAACATGTTCGAGCATCTGTATTCCCTGGAATTGCTTCGGGAAGAATGGCTGATACAGTTAAAGGAAACGGAGCATGCTCTGTATACGGCAGGTTCCCTTAGATATGAAGCATTACATCAGGAATTCCGAAACTGGATGGAGGAAAATATGCCACAGTGGAAGATACAGAGGGAACAGTTACTGGTATATTTTATCTTTACATATTTTTGTGGTGCTGTCTATGATGGACAGGCTTATAATAAGGTACAGATGTCAGTCACCAGTGTGTTTTTAATTCGGGAAATTCTGTTGTCTCGTTGGATTAAAAATGAGAAGCAATTGGATTTCGAGGATGTAGTGAATGTTGTCTATCGATATTCGAGAGAAATAGAACATTCGGATCAGAATCTGGAATTGATGGAGAAAGGAAATAGAACCTATGGATACAGTACAGAAATTATTTACTTTCATTGAGAAGAGTCCCAGCCCATTTCATGCGATTGAAAATATGAAGCAAGAATTAGAGGGGCAGGGTTATATTCAGCTTTTGGAAGGAAGTGCCTGGAAACTGGAAGAAGGCGGCAACTATTATGTGATTCGTAATAGTTCCGCAATCATTGCATTTCGGATTCCTAAGAGAGATTTTCTTGGTTTTCAGATTATGGCAAGCCACAGCGACTCCCCAAGTTTTCGTATTAAGGAGTATCCAGAGATGGAAGTGGAGAACCATTATGTGAAGTTAAATGTGGAAAAATATGGGGGGATGCTCTGCGCTCCCTGGCTGGATCGTCCGCTGTCAGTTGCAGGGCGGCTGGTTATCAGGGAGGGGAATCGTCTTGTTACGAAGCTGGTCAATGTGGACCGTGACTTATGCATGATTCCGAATCTTGCGATCCACATGAATCGAGAAGCCAATGAAGGCTATAAGTACAATGCCCAGAAGGACATGCTTCCGCTGTATGGTTGTGAATCAGCCAAAGGGACCTTCATGGCGCGGGTCGCAGAGGCGGCAGGTGTGGAGGAAGAAGACATTGTTGGAAATGATCTGTTCTTATATAACCGTATGAAAGGAAGTGTCTGGGGAGCATCCGAAGAATATATTTCGATTGGACGTCTGGATGATCTGCAGTGTGCATTTGCATCTTTGCAGGCATTTCTGCAGGCAGCAGATGGCGAAAGTATTCCAGTTCATTGCGTGTTTGATAATGAAGAGGTTGGAAGTAGCACGAAGCAGGGAGCCGGATCGACATTTTTATTCGATACACTTCTTAGGATTAATGAAAGCCTTGGGAGGACATCCAGTCAATACCGACAGGCTCTGGCGTCCAGTTTTATGTTGTCTGCTGACAATGCTCATGGCGTGCACCCGAATCAGCCGGATAAGGCCTGCCCGACGAACCGGCCTTATCCGAATGGTGGAGTTGTGATAAAGTTCAGCGCCAATCAGAAGTATACGACCGATGGAATGGCAGCAGCAATCTTCACACAGCTCTGTGAGAGGGCGAAAGTTCCATATCAGACCTATGTGAACCGATCGGATATCCTTGGAGGCTCTACACTCGGAAACATATCGGGAACCCAGGTAGCTGTCAATACGATAGATATTGGATTAGCACAGCTTGCAATGCATTCTCCTTATGAGACCGGCGGAGCGAAAGATACGGATTATCTGATCAGGGTTGCTAAGGAATTCTATCAGTCATCTGTCGTGGAAAATGGACCGGGAGAATATACAATGGAATGGTGAGAGAAGAATTACAGCTTCATCATTCCGGACATAATGCATCCACCTCTGGCGCCGCAGGATAGTACTTCGGATAACTGCTGCGCATCTGGATGTATTCCGCCAATAGCATAGACAGGTATGTCCACACTCTGGCATACCTGTCTTAAAAAATCTGTTCCTCGCGGGGGCAGATTTTTTTTACAGTCTGTGGCATAGATATGACCGGCTGTCAGATAAGCAGCGCCAAGTACCTGGGCTTTCTTAGCATCTTCGACGGAATGGACGGAGGTGCCGATGACAGAAAAGTGCTTAAGAATGGCAGGATGCTCCTGTCGGTAATCCTGAAGCAGATGAAGCGGCAGATGGATGGATGTGCAGTGCAGTTCATGTGCAATTTCCAGAAAGCTATGGAGAATGCAGGGAACATGATTGGCGTTACAGATATCCATTATCTCACGCGCCAGTACACGGTATTCTTCTTCCGGAAGATCCTTTTCCCTTAAGATTACTGCTTTCGGATGTAAGCGGCAGATCCGCGCAATCTGTTCCGGCAATGGCCGGGAGCAGATCGTGCGGTTGCTGACTGCGATGATATTCTGATATATATTTTCTCCTTTATACATATACATAATCATTCATGACTGGCTGGAGATCATGCTCCAGAAGGGCGTTGTATACTTCATCAACGGATCTTCCGTCAGAGATCTCGAACTGGTCGTCTCCTTTTTCTTCAATCTCATCGACATGGCTGCCGATTCCGGTGCTGACACCGGCAGATATCTTGGTGGCCGCAATATTTACCAGATTGTCACGGACACGGGCACATTCACGGGTGGATACAGTGATGCTTGCAAATGGCATGAAGAGCCGGTAAGCACATACCACCTGAAGAAGCTGAGGTTCGTGAACATCTTTTGGATTGATGCGGTCATTATTAATGATCGGACGAAGCCTTGGACAGGAGAATGCAATCTCTGCATGAGGGTATTTGCGCTGCAGAAGATAGGCATGATATCCGGTGGCAAATGCATCCTTGCGGAAGTCATCCAGACCAAGAAGAGCAGCGAATCCGACTCCTCGCATGCCACCCTTTAAGGCACGTTCCTGTGCATTCAGACGATAAGGGAAGATCCGCTTATGTCCGGCAAGATGAAGCGTCTCGTACTTGTCTGAATTATAGGTTTCCTGGAATACGGTCACATAATCGGCACCGCATTCGTGAAGGTATGCATATTCATCGGAGTTCATCGGATACACTTCGAGGCCGATGACCTTGAAGTATTTTCTTGCGATCTTGCAGGCTTCTCCAATGTATTTTACATCAGACATTTTACGACTTTCACCGGTCAAAATCAAGATTTCCTGAAGACCTGTCCTGGCAATGGCAGCCATCTCCAGTTCAATCTCTCGGTCATTTAATTTGGCGCGGTTGATCTTATTGTGACAGTTAAATCCACAGTAGATGCAGTAGTTTTCACAATAGTTGGCAATATAAAGGGGCGTAAACATATTGACACTGTTGCCAAAATGCTTTCTTGTCTCCTTCCGTGCAGCCTGTGCGATCTCTTCCAGAAGTGGAAGTGCAGCAGGAGAAAGAAGAGCTTTAAAATCTTCCGGTGTCCGATTATCTCTGGCAAGAGCCTGTCTTACGTCGGCTTCTGTATATTGGTCATAATCATATTGATTCATCTCAGAGATGACTCGGTCCATAACATCTGATTCTAATACTTCCATATCAGGAAGATAGGTCATATGATCGATCCGGTTTTTCTTCTGGTCTTCCAGTATCTCTTCACTTAAGATACTTTCATTTACGTGTTCATCCTTCATCTGTACACCTCCTTAATCCTGTAAGAATCCGGTCAGCGGGGAAGAAGCACTGGCGCCTTTTTCAATCGTCCGTCCAAGACCAGACAGATATGCACTTCTTCCGGCCTCGATTGCCTTTTTAAATGCTTCTGCCATTACCGGAATGTCACCGGCAGTGGCAATGGCAGTATTAGCCATGACTGCAGAGGCACCCATCTCCATAGCTTCACAGGCCTGAGAAGGGCGACCGATACCGGCATCTACAATAATTGGAAGATCGATCTCGTCAATTAGAATCTGGATGAAATCTTTGGTGCAGAGCCCCTTGTTGGAGCCGATTGGAGAGCCAAGCGGCATAATGCAGGCAGCGCCGGCGTTTGCAAGGTCTCTGGCAGCATTCAGATCCGGATACATGTATGGCATTACTACGAATCCCTCTTTTGCCAGGATTTCCGTAGCTTTGATGGTCTCATAGTTATCCGGCAGCAGATATTTGGAGTCGTGGATAACTTCGATCTTCACAAAGTCTCCGCAGCCGACTTCACGGGAAAGACGGGCAATACGGACTGCTTCTTCTGCATTTCTGGCTCCGGAAGTGTTGGGCAGGAGCGTTACATTATCCGGGATATAATCCAGGATGTTGGCAAGTCCACCTTCGTTTGCACGGCGAAGTGCCAGTGTGATAATCTGTGCTTCTGCCTTCTCGATGCAGGCTTTCACAAGTTCTAAGGAGAATTTCCCGGAACCCAGGATAAAGCGGGAAGTAAATTCATGTCCGCCTAGGATAAATTTATCGTCATTCTGATTCATAGATGTTTCCTTCTTTCTTTGATTATTCATAGTTTTCGATGCTTTTTTTGAAGATTATACGCTGGTTTCGCCCAGAAGGAGTCGTGTAATCATATTTGCTTCGTGGGCGGCACAGATAGCAACCCGCGGAGCCATGAGTCCATTTCCGGCAGAAGGTTCGGTGGTCTCATCCCCACAGAGATAGAAGTTGGAAGTGACCCTCCGGGTGCGGATGGAATTACTGCTTCCATATCCTGCCATACCGGAACCGGATACCAGCTTCTTTTCAGGAAAATGTTCCAGGATTCCATTGACCAGCAAAGCCTTGGCCTCCGGACGGTCGAAGGCTTCGCAGATAATAGAATCATTCTGAAATAATTCCGGCAGATTCTCTTCTGTGACTTTTACACAGTCTGTGCGGATATCCAGGTAGGGATTGATCCGCAGAAGCTGTGGTTTCAGAGCATCGGTCTTATACATACCGATATGCTCTGTAAAGTATTGTTGACGATTCAGATTCGTAATGTCTACGACATCAAAATCAATCAGATGCAAGTGTCCGACGCCGATACGGGACAGTGCAAATGCAACATTAGATCCAAGTCCGCCAAGACCTGCAATGGCAACTCTTCCCTGAGACAGTAATTCCTGAACCTGTGGGGAATGACGCTCATTGAGTGCTTCATAGATCTGTTCTTTTGTAAGTTGTTTCATATTCTAGCCCCCTCCTACAAAACGGTACTGTAAAGTTTTACAGTCCTATTTTTCTTTAAAACCTTATATTTTCAAGGACTTCACCACTTTTTGCATATAAAAAAGCAATGACCCCCTTTTTCGTGTATAATGTAGGCTACCAAA
>NZ_JBDOHT010000019.1:0-45300 GCF_039832125.1 Dorea chungnamensis
TTTTAGTGTGCCGTCAAGGGTGGCGTACACTGCCGAAAACTAACATATCTGCAATTTTCAAGGTTCCAATGGAGCCATTTTTTCAGCTCCAATTTTTCATAGGCTACTTTACACTACCTTATATCAATAGATATTGAAATATATTGAACAAATATCCAACCACAATAATGCCACCTGTACAAATTCCAACAAACAAGCCTAATAATCTTGGTTTTACCGCCTTTTTAAGCATAATGATGGAAGGAAGGCTAAGTGTCGTAACCGCCATCATAAAACTAAGAATTGTTCCAAGCTGAGCTCCTTTTGCCAGTAATGCTTCTGCAACCGGGATTGTTCCAAATATATCTGCATACATTGGAACACCAACTAACACAGCCAGAATGACTCCAAATGGATTATTACTTCCAAGAACAGTCTGAATGATATGTTCCGGTATCCAGTTATGGATCACGGCACCGACTCCCACACCTACAAGAATATATGGAAATACTTTCCGAAATGTGTCGGTCATCTGCTCTTTTGCATAAGTCAATCGGTCCTTAACTGTTAAATCCGGTGCTTCAATGTCTACTGCACTTGCAGTACGGATAAATTCTTCCACATATTTTTCCATGCGCATTTTTTCAATTAATGTACCACCAATAACAGCAATAATCAGTCCTACAATCACATAAACAACAGCAACCTTTGCCCCAAAAATGCTCATAAGAAGTACTAAACTTCCCAGATCGACCATTGGTGAAGAGATCAAAAAGGAAAAAGTAACTCCTAAAGGAAGTCCTGCACTTGTAAAACCAATAAATAACGGAATCGAAGAACAAGAACAAAATGGTGTTACTGTTCCGAGAAGCGCAGCAATCATATTCGCCCCTATTCCATGAAAGCGCCCCAGAATTCTCTTACTTCGTTCCGGCGGAAAATAACTTTGAATGTAAGAAATTACAAAAATCAAAAAGCACAATAACACAGTAATCTTAATTACATCATAGATGAAAAACTGTACACTGCCACCTGCCTTTGTTGAAACATCTACTCCTATCGCAAATAAACTGTTACGAATCACCACATTTAGCCATTTCATTCCCAATACCTGATCTTGAATAAATAGCCCTATCGTTTTTATAGCTTCCATTATTTCCTCTGCCATTTATTTCATCTCACATTCCTCAATTTTATAATCAGCCTATTTTTTACTCAATAAATATTCTCTCATTACAAGTGCAATGTCTTGTGCACAACATTTACCGCTAGGATTCAACTCAGAACATTTACAACTGCAACACGCACCTGTCATTCTTTTGATATCAGCAAGTGTTTTTGCTCCTTGATCCATAGCTGCAATTATCTCTCCCTTAGTCACATTATCGCAATAGCATATAAGTTCGTTATTTTCCATAATCTACTCCATTTCTTATCCTATATAGTATCACTTGAACCATAAGTATTAGTAAATTCAGATTGTAAAAATCCTTATTTCATTATCTTTGCCAATTCATCAGGCTTAGCAACTCTGCCTGATACTACTAATTTCCCATCAATCATCACTGACGGTGATGTCATAACCCCCAGTTTTACAATTTCCATTAAGTCTTCTATTTTTTCAACCTCAGCAACACATCCGGTTATCTTTAAAGCCTCTTGTACATTTGCATAGAGCCTATCACATTTTTCACATCCTGTACCAATTACTTTGATATTCATTGTTTCCTCCTAATTTCGCAACTTCATTTCTAAACCAACCTTATCTTCCCACGCCGCAAATATTTTCTTAATAATCGCCGGACCAATTTTAGATATGAATACCAACTGTGATTTTTCACAACTGTCACATTCTTTGAAATCAATCTTACTGCCCACAACATCTACCTGACTCCAGCCTTGTCCTTCGATTTTGAAAAATCCTTTGATGCGATAAACATCTGGAATCATTTCATTCAAAAACGAAACAAGCACATCCTTTTTGATTTCACCTTCAAAGTCCATAAACAGTGTTTTCGGCTTTGTCTCTTCTGAATTCGTGGTTTCTTCTCCTTCTGCCCATTGATAAAGAAGTAAGTCTTCCCTTAAAAATCCATAATCCAGTTCCCCCATATTGCTGATTTCAATTTTGCAAACCGGATTAATTTCTCTGATTTTCTTCCTGAGTTCCTGAATTCTGTCATTATCAACAAGATCTGATTTTGTAATAACAGACAGATGACAATGCTTTAACTGACGATACACTGTCTCCAGATCATCCAATTGCTCCATAAAATTCACAGCATCAATCAAACAGATAACTCCTTTAAAATCATATTCTTTCCCCGAAACTGCCTGTGCTGCCTGAAGTATCTCCTCCACATTAGATGGATCTCCGAGACCGGAACTTTCCACAAATAAATATTCAAAATCCTGTTGTGCCATTTCACTCAGTGCATTTACGAAGTTAAGTTTCAGGCAAGAACAGAAAATCGAACCTCTGTTAATCTCCACCATCTGAATATCATCATTACGCAGAATAGTTCCATCTATTCCCAATTTTCCAAATTCATTCTGAATAATTCCTACCCTGTGTCCTTTTAATTGTTCTAGAATTTTCAAAAGAACCGTTGTTTTTCCTGCACCCAGAAAACCTGTCACTACATATAATTGTGTGTTTGCAGATTCCATTCTTTTTCCTCCTTACATTCATACATTCAAATCTTTCTATTTATTTTATATTTTTTTACCGGCATAAAGCCGGTTATTATCTATTTATTACAATCACAATCTACAATTTTCTGAAATTCATCTGGCACCATTAACTTGCCTATCACTTTATAAATTTCATTCATTTTTTCCAAATTCAAAGAGTAATGCATCCACTTTCCTTCTTTTCGTGAGATAACAACTCCTACATCACAAAGCAGTTTCATATCATGAGATAAAGTCGGCTGTGTAATCTGAAATTCTTCTTGTATTTTACACGCACATAATTCTCCATTAGACAACATATCAATGATCTTAAGTCTCTTTGGATCAGAAAAAACTTTAAAAATTTTCGAATACTGTATATAATCTATATCCATAATCTTTTCCCTTTTTTAATACATCGAACATCTTCTATGTATGATCATAATATTACTTACAAGGATATTTGTCAATACAAATATAGAATTTTTTCAATTTGATATTGACCTGTTCTAAATAAGGGCATATAATAACAAATAGAAATATTTCTATGATTAAGTAAGGGGTAAGCAATTTGGAACAAAGATATAAAGAATTAGGTAAGATTTTAAAAGCCATTTCAGATCCTAAACGTCTAAAAATTGTTGACATGTTATCATGTGGAGAATTGTGTGCATGCAAAATTCTGGAAGAATTCCATATCACTCAGCCTACGTTGTCTCATGATATGAGAGTATTGATTGAGGCAAATATTATAACGGATCGAAGAGATGGAAAAAATACTTACTACTCCCTGAACAAAGAACAATTGGATTCATTTTACCAGACTCTCGGACACATTTTTTCAGACAAGGCTGACTGTATATGCCATAAAATCAGTCATTGTGATTGCGATTGAAGCCGATGCTTTTTTGTAAGAAACAATCAGCATCGGTTTTCATATGATCATCGAATAGAATAATTTCTATAATTCAATTTGATGAGGAATGAATATGATAAAAGAAGAAAAAAATACAGATATTAATTTTTTCCAGCGATTCCTGACAGTGTGGGTATTCCTATGCATGATTGTTGGTGTCTTGCTAGGACATTTTGCTCCTGCACTTCCGGCACTTTTGAACAAATTTGAATATGCCCGGATTTCTATCCCAATGGCTATACTTATCTGGATTATGATCTATCCAATGATGCTGAAAGTAGATTTTCAGAGCATACAAAATGTCGGCAAAAATCCAAAAGGTCTATTTGTCACATGGATTGTCAACTGGCTTGTTAAGCCATTTACCATGTATGGATTTGCATCCTTGTTCTTTTTTATAATTTTTAAAGGATTTATCACACCAGAACTGGCAACCGAGTATCTGGCAGGAGCAGTTTTGCTCGGAGCGGCACCTTGTACTGCTATGGTCTTTGTATGGAGTACACTGACACATGGAAATCCGGCTTACACAGTCGTTCAAGTGGCAACAAATGATCTGATTATTTTGATTGCTTTTGTTCCTATTGTAAAGTTCTTGTTAGGTGTATCGAACGTAACAGTTCCTTTTGATACGTTAATCCTCAGTGTTGTGTTATTTGTAGTTATTCCACTAGCTGGAGGTATCCTCACCCGGATATTGATAACAAAAAACAAAGGTAAAGACTATTTTGAAAATATATTTATCCACAAATTTGATTCAGCAACAACCATTGGATTATTACTCACACTCATATTGATTTTTATGGGTCAGAGCGAAGTGATACTTGAAAATCCATTTCATATCGTGCTGATTGCAATACCACTGATTTTACAGACATTTTTCATTTTCTTTATTGCCTATGGAGCCTGCAAGTTACTGAAACTACCACATAACATAGCATCTCCAGCCGGAATGATTGGAGCATCCAATTTCTTTGAATTGGCGGTTGCAGTCGCTGTTGCATTGTTTGGTACAACCAGCCCTGCCGCACTCGCCACAACAGTCGGCGTATTGACAGAAGTTCCTGTAATGTTAACTCTGGTAAAAATTGCAAACAATACTACGCACTGGTTTCCCCAAAAGTAATCTTATGTTTATGGTTTCGCATGAATCACCGGTATTGGAACGCTTCGCAAGTATTCCATCAGGCAGATTGTACCTTTTAAGACGGCATCTGTAATCATCGGCAGTGTCTGGTTTTTATATCATGCCCCTGTGATTCTTTTTTCGAACTATAACAAGGGAAACATCCCCTATTCTTTGCTATGCTTCTTTCTCATGGTAATGGGATTTACGATTACAGCAAATTATCTATGTATAAAAGCACCGAGTTTTTGGCCCGCAGTATTGATTCATGCCAGTCATAATGTATTTGTGCAGTCTGTGCAGTCAATTTTTGATTCTATAACAGTAACCGGAAATATACAAATTTTTTTACCTCCGAGTTTGGAATAGGGCTTGCAGTCGCATATATAGGAGCAGCAATCGCAGGACTCCTCATCCTCCATATGAAGGAATATTATCATAAATAATAATCAGAGGTTATTCATTAACTTTGTCAAGATTTTTCCATCCATAACGAACAATTGAGATGATCATTGAGCCTTCACTGAAAATCTCATCTAGAATTCCTGCCCATGAACCAACTATGATATCGTATATGATCCACAGAGGAGAATTTACAAACATACCTGCAATTCGTATTTTGCGTGCGTTATATGTATATCCTCCGATGGTTGATGCAATATTTGCTGCAACTGGCAAGAGAGATATCCACCCTGACCAAGTAATAATAAGTGCTGCAATCTGCAATGTACAAATAATCATGCACATTTTTTTGCTACGTGCGAATTCTATCTTACTTCCAAGACAAAATGAACGGAAAGTATTTAAAATATAGCTTATTCCGCCTGTAATCGCTCCTAATAAAAGAAGGTGAGTGGTATAGCACAAATATGATAAAAACTGCACTCTAAACAAATTCTTGTTGCTTTTACATTGGAAAGACATAAAAAACAGCACCGTACCAGCCAGTCCAATCGCCTGTATCCCCACATTACTTTCCATCTGCCGTTTCTCCTTCCGATTAGTTGTTCCAGTTTTTCACAAAATAATCTCATCTGCTCTTATGAAATATTATAATTCAATCCTATATTTTCATCAACATATTAAACAACTCAGAGCAATTGATCCGCCAACTTTTCAAAAATCTCGGACAGACCATACTGTTTCATTTTAATCTCGTTTCTCATATCACTCTTTTCTCCACCTTTCTTCCAATCATTTTCTTATATTATCACCGAACGAAAAAAACAGGCCTCCATCTGAATTCTTCCATTTTCTTCAATAATCGTCTTCAGCTTTGCTTCTACATCTGCATCATATTTTTTGTTTGCAAAGATACGGTAATACATATTCAGATTATACCCGCTGAAGGAGTGAAGCCCCTCCTCTGCCATGATGAGATAGTTATACCTTGTAAATCCCAGATCATAGTCTCCGATCGCTACAATCTCCAATTGTTTCCGACACTTCTCGCCACCGTCCCAGGTTACGACATCGATAACATCTCCTATGCTCAGGTCCGGATACCAGTGGAGCAGATTCTTATCTATGATTACTTTATTTCCACTCTTTAGCTCCTCGTAAGTGGCATTTCCTTCTATGATACCATCTTCCAGTAACTCTTTCCCGCTTTCAGGAACTCCGAGCATTCCTTCTCTGTTGCCATCAAATGCATCCGATTCCGCATCATTTCTCAGATAACATTCCACAGAATCGATTCCGTCAATCTGTAAAATCTGTTCTCTTAATTCTTCCGTAAGCGGATTGTTTTGCTGCACCTGGCTCCACTCCAGTTCCGGATGCTCCTTATCGTTGTTATCTATGATCGGAGCTATCTGATATTCTCCCATGACGGAATGATCTGCCGCTTCCTTCGGATTGGCGCATGACAATACCGTTGCAACCACCATACATAATAATCCTGTAATGGCCATAGAACAGATCGTAATCAAGCTCTTTTTCTTATTTCCCGCAAGATGGACCATGGCAAGACGAGTGACGGTAATATCAGAGTATCCTTTTCTGATTTTTTTCTTTGTCTGTTCACTCCGGTATCGCATAGCTTCCACTTCAGAGACCTTCGCAGCGATTCCCATAGGGCGAAGTAGTGACAGGAAAACCGTAAGCATCGCAACTCCGATTGCGAGCAGATAGATCCACGGAACAATCAGCTTACTTTCTCCTCTTTGAATCAGTTCCTGAATCGTAGACATCATCATATTCTCATTCTGGTACAGCTTGAAAATACATCCAAATACGTATCGGGCTAACAGAGAACCCGTCAAAAGTCCGAGTGGAACTGCGATTGCGGCAACAAGAAATCCTTCCAGCAAAACGATTCTTCTCAACTGTCCTGTCGTTGCACCGATTGCTTTTATCTTTCCCAACTGCTTCTATTCCATGTACGTGTTTCAGACTAAAAATTACACGATTTAATTCTTCTATAGTAGAATCCTTTACAATTCCGTACTCCAGTTCTTTGGAAATTCGTTCATTTACCAACACACGTGTGTCATAGTCAGGCACAACAACCTCAATTCCTTTTTGAACGAAGGCATTTCTTAAAAAATCTTTCTCCATTGTAAAGATTGTCCCCAGAAGCCCAACACGATGATAACCTCTTGAATAAGCATATTCTGCTACTGTCTCCAGAATACCTCCTTCTCTGCTATACCATATTTTACAAAAATATTTTAATTGTGTATAGGTAATTATTCCATCCATATGTGTCAATTCTTCAGATATCATTTTTTACTTCTTATTTTGGACAGTAAAGAGGAAAACAAATCTCTACTTTTGCTCCACCGTTTTTTTTCGAATTTGTGAGTAATATTCTTCCACCATGAGTTTGGGCTATTGATTTTGCAGAAAATAGTCCAATGCCATAATGCACACCGCCGCTTCTGCTTGCATCATCCATAAAAAACTGTTCTGTTCCGTGCAGCAGTGCTTCTTTTGTAAAACCACTGCCGGTATCTTCCACTGTAAATATTAACTCTCCACTCTGCTCTTCGATATAAATATTTATTATTCCGCCTTTCGGTGTATGTTCTGCTGCATTTTTAATAATATTCATAACAGCCCTTACAACCTGGTCGTAAACAATATTTGCTGTTTCACTGATATATTGTTCTTCCCAGTTAATTTTCAGATTAAAAACTTCAGAGAGGCCTAATGTTTGTTTTTTGATGTCACCAAGTACATCTTCTGTCCTTATTTTTTCGAATCTATATTGATAACCATCTACGGACTTTGTTACTTCTATTATTGTCTGTACATAGTTTTGTATCTGCAATACACTGCTCGTGATATAATCCATATATTTTTTCTGTTCTTCTGTCATTTCCATTTCAGAAAGAAGTTCTGCATTGCCTCTTATGACCGTAAGCGGGGTTTTTATGTCATGCGCCAATGCAGACATTTGTCTGTTTTTTTCCTGCTCCGTCTTCCATTGTCGTTCCAGGGAATCCTTCAATGCATTTCTCATCTCATCTATAGATGACAGGCAATCATCAATCTCTTTCACCCCGGAATAAGACACCTCATATTCAAGATTCTGATTCTTGATTCTCTCTACCGCATTCATGACCGGTTGCATTTTTCGTTTCATCTTTTTTCCGAAGCTTAGAGATGGTAACAATATCATTGTAATTCCGCTCAGAATAACTATGATCGTCATCAGATTCTGTGGTTCGATAAAATGTTCTCTGAGAAACGCAGACTGATACTGTGGTGTCAGGCTGTACTGCAGAACAACAGATTCGTCCGGACGCGGAATCACCTTATAAAAATAGTCTCCTGATGCGGTTCCATGATTTGCAACGTTCCACGCAATTTTCACCGAATCTTCCGCCATATTTCCTCCAAGTACCTCGCCGTCCTCAGAAAAAATGACATAACGGCAAAGAACCGGTATCATCTCCTCCGTCACTTCATCTGCATTCTGAATCGTATCATAAGCTTCATTGATCTTTCTTTCTGCGTAATTAGCCGGATAAATACCTCCCAGGTTCACAAGAATATTAAATATAAGAGCTGTACATATCCCCAAAGTTAACAAAAGTCCAAGCATAGCCAGTACATACCTCAGAAAGATTCCACTAAGTGTACTGCTTCTTCTCTTTTCTACTCTTCCCATTTATATCCAATCCCCCAGACTGTTTTGATCGGCATGCAAGGAAATTCTGAGAGCTTTGTTCTTATATTTTTAATATGAGTCGTAATTGTACTTTCATTGCTCTCGCTGTCAAATCCAAATACCTGCTCCAGAATCTGTTCTTTTGAAAAAACCTGTCCACGGTTTCTTGCAAGAAACTCACAGATTTCATACTCCGCCTTTGTAAGCGGAATTTCCTTATCATCAACCATCATCTGTTTGAAAGATAAATGAAAGCAGACATGCCCAACGACCATTCTGACAGAATGTTCCCGGTGTTCTCTCCTAAGATGCGCAGCAACTCTCGCCCGAAGTTCCATAACCCTAAAGGGCTTACAGATATAGTCATCTGCTCCCAATGACAAACCATTTACCAGACTGCTTTCCTCTGTTTTTGCTGTAAGAAACAAAATGGGACAGTCAACAAGATTCCTGATTTTTGAACACAGTACGAACCCGTCCATTCCGGGCATCATAATATCCAGCAAAATCAGATCATAAAGATTCACTTTTTCCATATTTATCTCAAGCGGGTTGCTTACTTTTGTGACCAGATGTCCATCCTTATTTAGAATTGTTCCTATCATATCAAGGATTGCTGTATCATCATCAACTACTAATATTTTCGCCATATTAACCCTCTATTCTGATATTTTACTTCCTTCCCAGTGGGATGCCCATAATAAATAATATACCATAGTAATCACTGTAAATACGCAAAATACTGGTATTACAGACTTCATTTCATCGATTGCTCCCGGTTCTCCGAAAGCAGTCTGTAAATATGTGTATGGTAATCTTCCGGTCCATGAAACAGGTATGTACTTCCAGACATACATTCCAAGATTCGTGAGCATTAATGTACTGACAAGTCCGGAAATAATTCCTACTCCAATGGACACGCCTTTTCCGAATCGGAAGGCCAAAAGCATTTGCCAGATATATAATGGAATACTGCCACACCACATAACAAATACTGTCATCATATATGTCCCTGTACTTACTGTACTACACCCAAGGATTTTATGAAACCCGAAGCAAAAGATTCCTGCTGCTAAAAATACAGAAAACAAGCTGAATATAAGCAAAAGTATCACCTTAGACAAAAATGCTGTTGTCTTTTTTCGTAAGGTGAGCAGATTCTGGTATGCTCCGGCATTTTGCTCCTGTTCCATGATACATGCAGTAAATATTCCGATCAGAACAGGGAATCCTGCTCCAACTGCCTGGTAGAAAGCAATGATTTTTGTATTCTCATTCCAGGCAGAGACAGCATAATACGCCAGAAACACCCCACTCGTTATAACAGGAATTAAAATATGCGCAAGCGTAATGGACAGCCCTTTCATTTTCAGCAAGTCCGCATGGAGGTTTCTTCTAAGCATTTCTATTTCCCCTCTCTCTTATCAAACCAGTTTAAGAACAAAAAAGTTGCAGCAATGAACCAGATAATGGATATGCAAATCCCCGGGAAAACGACTCCCGCATCCAAAAGCGGATTGCCTTCTTCTGCTCTGATTCCATTTGGTAATATATGAAGGAGTGGGCAAAGAATCCTCATCGGGATGGATGAAACAAAAAAATACCATTTTCCTGTCGGCGCTATGATAACGCCTCCAACCGTGAGAACCAAACATACCAGTAATTCCACAATCATTCCAAAGCGTTCACTTAAAAATAAAAGCAACGGTATCTCCCATAGCTGCGTAATCGTAAGAACCAATACTGCAGCCAAAGCTCCTCCGAACGGAACACAGGTGGTCAATAGAAATCCTCCGAAAGTGGCACCCACAAATATAATCATATCAGACACCAGAATCACACAGCCCATATAGATGATTTTACCCATCACTAATTTTCTTTTGCTGATAGAAAGCGTCATGAGATGATAGTATCTTGTTTTTTTCTCCCGTGTTATGGAAAGATAGCAGATAATGGCAAGCATTCCGGGCAGCAGCAGTGTATACCACCAATTCCAGACACTCTCTGCATATGCATTTGTCATTCCTAATGTAAGTACAAATGCCAAAGCAAATGTAATAATTGGAAATCCCCAGATCAGTACCCGTCCCATTGACTTTCTTGTTTTCAGATATTCTGCTCTCACAATACTAAGCACGACCTTCACCAGCCTTTCTGTTTTCTCTTACAACATTCATAAAGAGTTCTTCCAGATTCTCCCCCTGTTCCACTGGTCCTTCATATCCTAAAATACCATCTGAAATAATTCCCACATGATCGGCTAATAATTGTACTTCCGAGAGAATATGGCTGGAAAGTATGACCGTAATTCCCTGTGCCGGGAAGGATTGTATCAGCACTCGGAGTTCTTCGATTCCGATGGGATCTAACCCATTCGTGGGTTCATCTAATATTAGAAGCTTTGGCTCGCCCAGTAACGCCATTGCAATGCCAAGCCTCTGCTTCATTCCCAGAGAAAACTGCCCGACCTTCTTTTTTCCTGTATTTGCAAGAGAGACAATCTTAAGTACCTTATCAATCCTTTTTTCATCCACACCAAGCAGTAAAGACCGGACTTTCAGATTTTCCCGTGCAGACAAATTCTCATAGACTGGTGGATTCTCGATCAATGCCCCAATTTCAGACAACGACTCCCTGCGCCATGGTTTTCCATCGAAATAAATCTCACCTGCTGTCGGTTTTAAAACACCGGTAATCATTTTCAGAGTAGTTGATTTCCCGGCCCCATTCGGTCCAAGAAGCCCATAGACTTTTCCCTTTTCAATATTTAGCGAGACTTTATTTACAGCCTTCTGTTTCTTAAATGACTTACAAAGATCTTTCGTTTGAAGCATCATTTCCATACTCATACCTTCTTTCTCTCGTTTCTATAGAAAGAGGATAACAGAAAAAAATAAAGATTTAATAAAGAACTCCATACCATTCTCGGTATAGAGTTCCTAACTATTATTTTGATAATAATTTTAAAAATCTCTTATCATTCATCTGCTCATTTGTAATATACTCACCATCACAGAACAACGCATAGGTTGTAATCGGTGTTGGTGCATTCTGAGCTTTTTCTCTGCTCTTTATATGAATCGCCTTAAATCTGATATCTTTTTCTTTTGCAAGATTCTCTAAAACAGGAACATACTTTGCATTATAAGGACACTGATATGTGTAGAAAAGAACATAGCCTTTTTCATCGATATGCGGATGCCTGGCATTTTCCATAAACTTTGGTGGCTCTGCTTCTTTTTCAAATGGCAGATACCAGAGCTGTACTCCATTGTCTGCTTCATCACAGGGGGCAAATCCTTTATATTTCAAGAACTTAGGATCTGAAAGAAAAGGTTTCTTTTTCGCATACGATAAAATGCAAAGTCCTTTCTTTCCTTTCTGTTTACTATCTTCCATACAATAATTGAGCAGTTCGTTTGCGTACCCATGTCCCTTGAAAGAACCTGCAACCCACAAACAATCAATATACATATATCCTTTGGCATCAATTGGGTTCCACGCATACTCTGCAGGAATATATTCGATAAAACATTTTCCTCTCTCTTCACTTTTCAAGAAAACCAAGCCTTCATCAAATCGTTCCGAAAGCCATGATTTTTTCGATGTAACCTCTACATCCTTATTATTTGAGATTGCACAGCAGATGTGCTCTTTTTCCAAATTATCTTTTGTAACGCGGATAAATTCCATTTGAAATTCCCTCCCTCAACACTCTTCAAGTGTCTATATTATTCTATATTAGAATGATTTTTTACATATTGATGCCTGATTACTGTCTTCCACTTCTCAGGAGCAACCTTTCTTGCATCAGACATATATATCTCATGGTGAAACCTGTCATCGCTAAAGTCATTGCGGTATCCATGATCTTCCAGATATTTATCCATAATTGCAACAGTTGCGGGCTCATCATCAAAAGGTCCGTGATGCATAATCTGAACACACAACCCCTCATCAACTGTAAGGAATTCGGCTCTGGAACAATCCATTTTTTTCTTCGCAGATACAGTTCCCACCGCCCAATCAAAATCCTTCTTTGTCACAAAATCCGGAAGTCTGATGACTGATATCCAATAAAACTCAGCTTTTATACTGTAATCACAGCCATCCACTCCGTCTTGCCACCAAAAACCTTCCAGCGGCGGTACTACATACTCGAAAAATCCTTCTATCTTATAATCTGACTTATAGCTCATCTTCAAAGTATATGCTATCGCATATAATATGCCTACCGCCTGCTTGTACTCGCCACCTTCTTCGTTCGGATTACCTTTTCCTCTTACAGCAATGTAATTTGCCTTCGGAACAGTCACTATTTCCGGCTTGTTCTTTGGCATGTAATATTCTTTAAATTCTTTCTTGAAATCAAATGCCATTTTCTCTCTACTCCTGATAATATTTACCTTTGTAAAAATTCTCTGCGCCTGTCTTTTCGACTGTCATTCGAAAGCATACACATCCGTCCGGACAAACATATTCCTTCACATTTGCTTCAATTCCTCCAATAAGTGTTAAATCTCCGCCACTTCTAACAGCCTGCATATCACCGTAAAGGATCTGCATCATTTTAGAACATATTCCATAGCCCTGCTCATTCACAGGACAGCCGTAGGTACAGGTGTATTTATCACCTATTTCTTCACCGTTCCTGCATAGGTGTTCTGTATGGTCGCCTCGCAGAAAACCTGTTACCTCTATTGAAAATCTATATTCTTCATCATACCATTTCTTCATTACCTTAGTCCCCCTTATTTCTGCAGACTCTGCATCATAGCAAAAAATTCATCTGCGTTGCCTGTACTGAAATACGCATACCAGTGTTCCAATGTATCTGCCGCAAATAAATCCAGGTATTCCAAAATCAATCTTGTCATATCAAGTGCGCCTGTAGCTGCAGCTGTTATCAAATTTCCGTCTCTGACAGCCGGCTTATCAATATAATGGTCTGTTCCCTTATACTCCGGGCAAAACATATTTAAGAAATCTGCTCCGTTGCTCGTGTGCTTCTTATTATCCAAAATCCCGATATTTGCCAGTGCTACGGTAGCTCCACATATTGCAGCAACCAGTCCTCCGGCTTCCAGGAATTGCTTAGCAATCCCAAGAATCGGGGAGTTTTCAGATTCACTCCATCTGTCTGATCCGGGAAGAATCAGCACATTATCTTTATTTGCCTGGACATCCTTTATCGTCAGGTCCGGAACAATCGTAAGACCTCCCATGGATTTCACCGGCTCCTTTGAAAGAGATACTGTTTTCACCGAAATCTCTCTGGCGTCCTTCCTGAAAAACCTTTTTGAATGAAGTTCCGCAAGACAGTAGCCAATTTCCCAATCAGCCATTGTATTCATTACATAAACATATACCGTTGTCATTTTTGACCTTCTTTCCTGTATTTTTCTGCAAGTTCAGAAGCGATACGAAACAGTTTCTCCCTTATAGATTCTGGTTCAAGAACAGTGACCATGTCCCTGCATGAAAGTATCCAGGACAACAGCCCCTCATCATCCGCATAATCATGTTCAAATAGAAGATTTCCATCCGGCATCTCTGCAAATGACTCTATACCATATTCTTCAATAAGATGCCATTTCATTGACGGATGAAAAACTGCTTTTACTTTTGCCTGTGGCGGAAACACCTTCTCATTTGATAAATCTGGCATTGGCACTGCACTTCTTTTTTCAAAATTTCTGCCATGCTTAAGCTCTGCCATTCGATTCAGTTTGAACATACGATAGTCGTTCCTTAGCAGACAATATCCATAGATGTACCAGCTTGACCATTTGAAGATCAGAAAATACGGTTCCATTTCCCTCTCCGTATTACCGCCCGGAGCATAATACTTAAACCTTAAGGTCTTCCCAAGCTCGATAGCATCCTGAATCAGCTCAATCTTTGGTGACAGAGAATCCTTATTCCATGATGACAGGTCGATAAGAACAGACTCATTTCCACTGACAAAATCAGATGATCCAGCCTTGAGCTTTTCCATAAGCCTAACATAATAATGGCTGCCACTTACGCTATCAAGACTTCGAAGACCTGCCATGATCATCTGCATATCCTTCGATGACAGAATCGTTCGATCCATCTTATAACCTTCCATTATGCTGATACCACCGCCTGCACCCTGTGATGTAAAAATCGGAATACCAGCTTTGCATAAATCTTCAATATCTCTGTTTATTGTTCTTCTTGAAACCTCAAATCTTTCTGCCAATTCCGGAGCAGTTATTTTCTCTTCCTGTAAAAGAATAGAAAGAATACCGATAAGCCTATCTATTTTCATATCACTTTCACTTCCTGATTCATCATACCACCTATAACACGACATCTATATGTCATGTTCAATTTATATTATACACAAAAAATAAGGTGTTACATTCAAAATCCTATCTTTTGAAAACTACTCCTGAAATAATTGACCCGGGAGTTTCAATTTTTCTTTTACCGGAAACTCCTTATCAAATGTTTCCACCTCAGCTTTATCCACAAAATATCCCTGTGGTGTCGCATACTCACCTGTAATCCCATCTAAATATCCCGGAATCAATTCCTTACACAAAAAGAAGGAGGCATCTTCGCTTTCCGGCAAACCATGATAACGAATGCCAAATTCACTGGCATAAGTAAAACCACTCTTTCCATAAAAATCAATGTTTCCTTCAAAGCAAACAGCGCCACAGCCAAGCTCCTTCGCTTTTTCCAGAGAGTAATCCAATAAAATCTTTCCATACCCTTTTCTTTTCAGTTCAGGGGTAATGCAGATCGGTCCCATCGTCATGATGGGGATAGTCTTGCCATCATCAGCTTTGATATTTGCTCTCATAAACATGTTCTGACCAATCAGCTTGCCATCCTGTTCCACGATAAAATCAAGTTCCGGAACAAAAGCCGGATCATCTCGCAGCTGATTTAACACATAATGCTCAAAGCATCCCGGACGATATACATTCCAGAAGCTTTCTCTTACCAGATTTTCTACTTCCCGATATTCTTCTTTTTTCTCTAAACGAATAATAATGTTGCCTGTATTCATTTTTTCTTTATCCTTTCCTATTCCTTTTATTGATCTTTGCAATGTTCTTAAATTTTTGCCTTTTCTCAGCCAAATAACCTTGTGTATCTTTCACATACCGATTCTCATTCATCAGTTTCTGATAAGAGCGAAGTCGATCGATCGGTAATTCACCACGCTCTACCGCCTCTTGTACTGCACACCCTGGCTCACTGCCGGAATGAGTGCAATCACGAAAGCGACACTTTTGTGCCAGCTTCTCAATATCCGAAAAAGTCTGATCGATTCCGTCTCCGGCATCCCACATCCCCAGTTCACGCATCCCCGGTGTATCAATCACCATACCGTCGGATGGCAAAAGAGTCAGTTCACGAGAGGATACTTCAATCAGTTTACTATCTGGATTCTCGCACAAATCGCCTTTTGTCAGGACGACAACGGGCACTGCACCACTGTTCCAGGCAATCGCGACATAGCGCTCTAAACGCCTTAGATTAAAATCGTTATTCAGGGACATACACAAAAATACAGTATCAATATTGGTGGCAACGACCTGCTCCTCGTTTTTTTCACCAGCAGCTTTTCGGATAAAGGAGCTTTTTCGCGGAAGAACATAATGAATCACTGCATTTCCGCCACTTTTGTTCCAGTCAACCATAACAAAATCACCTACTGTCGGATAATCTGATTTTGCCTGTACGTCATAATGGTATCTGCCCGATATTTCTCCCCATTTTTCTCCCTGGGAAGAAATCAGCCGATATACTCCTTTTTCCTGTGAAAGAATTCTCGAAACAGTCAAATCCGCAAAACGTTCGGCCAACTTTTCGACTGTCTCAGACAGACCATACTGTCTCATAATAATCTCATTTCCCATATTACTCTTGTTCCTCTCCTGAATCCTTAACGTAATTCTCAGTAAAGTGTTTTACATGATTGCTGAGAATTGTAGCATAATCCTCACCTTCTCCGCTTTTATCGTACATACTGATAAGAAGAAAAAGTGGGGCGAAATATTCTACTGCAAGCTGTCTGGGATTTTCCTCTTTCAATACCTCTTTCTGAATCAGTTCACGGAACAGATCTTCCATATAGGCAACCGGTCCTTCGACAATACACTGGCTGTAAAGTTCTGCCATTTCTTTATTCCGGTATTGTTCCAAAGTTAACATTTTACGAAAGTAGGATGCAAACTCATCTTCTGTCCAGAACCTAAATTGTTCAACGGTATACTTTTGAATACTCTGCAAAGTAGTATTTTCATAAACATCCGGCTTAGTATCATATGCCTCATCCGGCATATGGTATTCCCTTGCTCTTTGAGCATCAATCTGTATCATTCTTTCTACAATGCAATCAAAGATATCACGCTTGTTTTTATAATGCCTGTATAAAGCACCTTTCGTCATATCGAGTTCCACTGCAATGGTTCTAACAGAAACAGCTTCATACCCATCTTTTGCAAATAACTGTAATGCTGTCATCAATATCTTTTCCCTCGTATCCACCATATTATATCCCTCCACAATATAGTAACTGAATTCCCTTCTTCGCTGTAGTGAACGGTCGTTTACATTCATTTTAGTGAACGGTCGTTCATTTGTCAAGTATATTATCCCTAAAGAATTTGAATCTGACTATCAATATTTTCACAATATATGGATTTCGGCTGCTTGCCATGGCGTTCCACCATTTCAAGCGATGGCTGATTACTGATTTTTCTTGCAAATTCCATAATCTCATAAGTAAAACGATAGCTTTTAACATTAACTGTTTTACAAATAATTCTACGGAATTGTGAAGCACAGACACAAAGTGTTTACGATATTCCAGAGTTGCCTTTCCCTCTAAAATATAGTCACAATATCTAATCGCCCTTGCCCTTGCTTCGATCGCATTATTCTGTAAAATTTGATTTTTTATATAATTCATTTTACCTCATTTTGTAATAAGGTATTGTCAAAAACTATCTTCTCTAAATACTCCGACTTTCGTTTATCCCCCAAATCTGAGAACAAAGCGCTTGCCGCAACCAAAGCAGTTCTCATGTATTGTGTATTATCTTTAAATATATCGGATTCATCTAATGTTCCTTCATATCATTTATTAAAACTCTTTTGTTCTTCCACTAACCCCTCCGAAAAGTAAAAGGATGACTGGGTAGCCATCCTCTTACTATTTTTTCACAGTTTATTCTGCGATGGAATGGGTTTTCAGTCTCCATCCCGACCGCTGAGACAGGTTTTAGGTCTCTGACCCGACCATAATTAATATCTCTTTTTATAAGTATATTATCCTTTATTATATGTATTCATTCAAAGATATTTTCCATAAGAACAGAAAACCCCTATAAATAGCATAATCACTATTTATAGGGGTCTATCTTCATCATAATTCTAATGCAAAGTTTGCATTATGCGTTCATCTGAGCTGCAACTTCTGCTGCAAAGTCTTCATTCTTCTTCTCAAGACCTTCCCCTGTCTCGAAACGAACGAATTTCTTAAGTGTTACATTTGCACCATTCTCTTTTGCAACTTTTTCTACGTACTTGCCAACTGTAAGGTCGCCATCCTGTACATATACCTGATCAAGCAGGCAGATCTCTTTCATCTCTTTGTTGAGACGTCCGATAATCATCTTCTCAATAATGTTATCCGGCTTCGGTTTCTTGCTCTCCTCGTTCTCTTTCTTAGCCTGTGCAAGCAGGATCTCTTTCTCATGCTCAAGATAATCTGCCGGAACTTCTTCACGAGACACATACTTTGGAGACATAGCTGCTACCTGCATAGCTACATTCTTTAAGCAAAGTTTGATTTCGTCATTAACAACATCTGTATCAGCCTCTACCAGAACACCGATACGTCCACCACCGTGGATGTAAGAAACTACACATCCATCTGTAGCAACTTTTTCAAATCTTCTGATATTCAGATTCTCTCCAATTACGGAAATCTTAGCTGTCAAAGCATCTTTTACAGTCATAGATGTATCTTCATTCCAAGCTTCTGCCATGAATGCGTCCATATCAGCAGATTCTGTAGCGATTGCCTGATTAACAACAGCTTTAACGAATCCCTGGAACTCTGCATTCTTAGCAACGAAGTCTGTCTCAGAGTTAACTTCTACGATTGCTGCAACCTTGTCATCTTTTACGTCAGCCATAACGATACCTTCTGCTGCGATACGTCCAGCCTTCTTCTCAGCTTTAGCCTGTCCGTTCTTTCTTAAGTATTCTACAGCTGCATCCATATTGCCATCTGTTTCGTTAAGAGCTTTTTTACAGTCCATCATTCCTGCGCCTGTCATCTCTCTTAATTCTTTTACCATCTTAGCTGTAACTGCCATGATTATATCCTCCATTTTATCATCTTATAAAATGTATCATCCGATACAATAAATCAGATTACTCTTCTACTGCTTCCTCAACTGCTTCTTCTACTTCTTCGTATACTTCGTCTTCTCCAGTCATTCCCTGGTTTGCTTCGATAACAGCATCTGCCATCTTAGATACGATTAATTTTACTGCACGGATTGCATCATCGTTTCCAGGGATTACATAATCCAGTTCTTCTGGGTCACAGTTTGTGTCCGCGATTCCGATAAGCGGAATACCAAGTGTATGTGCTTCCTGTACACAGATCTTTTCCTTCTTAGGATCTACTACGAAGATTGCATCTGGAAGTTTCTTCATATCTTTGATTCCGCCAAGGTTTTTCTCAAGTTTCTCCCATTCTTTCTTTAACTGGATAACTTCTTTCTTAGGCAGTACATCAAATGTTCCGTCTTCGGACATTCTCTCGATTTCTTTCAGACGTGCAACTCTGCTCTTGATTGTCTTGAAGTTTGTAAGCATACCTCCAAGCCATCTCTCATTTACAAAATACATTCCGCAACGTTCAGCTTCTGTCTTGATAGCATCCTGAGCCTGTTTCTTTGTTCCTACGAACAGGATTGTGCCACCATCTGCTGCGATATCAGATACTGCCTGATATGCTTCATCTACTTTTCCTACAGACTTCTGTAAGTCGATGATATAGATACCATTTCTCTCTGTGTAGATGTATGGAGCCATCTTAGGATTCCATCTTCTTGTCTGATGTCCAAAGTGGACACCTGCTTCTAAAAGTTGCTTCATTGAAATAACGCTCATATTTCTTTCCTCCATTTGGTTTTGTTACTTCCGCATATGTGTAAGTCCTTGAAACCGGCTTATTATCAAGCTTTGGCACCATCTTGGACAAACAAATGCGTGATTTTTTGCGACTTTTTTATGATAGCATAAAAGCCCTGCAAATGCAAGGCTTTTTTCTCATTACCATGTGATCTCATTAACTTATATTTCACAATGTATTACCAGAATCTTCTTACTGCCAGAACCGTCCTGTAATTAGCTGGCGATGTCGTTTTAATACCACCGACCGGATATGGATTACTATTTGACGCGTGAACTACAGTATTATTTCCTATATAAATTGCCACATGCTGGCTATAACAGATTACATCTCCAGGAAGCATCTCAGAATAACTTACCGCTTTTCCAGCAACCTGAATGGAATCCGTAGTTCTTGGAGTATATATTCCAAACAATGCATGTATCTCTTTTACAAAGCCCGAACAATCAATACCATTTGTCAGACTGTTGCCACCATAGACATATTTATTACCAATATACTGACATGCCTTGTTGGCAATCTGCTGTCCCAAAGCTACATTGCTTGGTTTCGAAGTCGTCGTCGAGCCGCTTCCGGTACTTCCAGACGTTCCCCCAGAAGGTTTACTGGTATTCGTATTATTCGAACTACTTACAGAAGAATTAGAATTTCCTGTAGAAGTACTTGTACCGCCAGTCGGGTTGGATGGCTGAGAAGCAGGTTTTGATACTGATGCATTACCGCCTCCCTGCTCTGCCGCAGCAACCACATTCTCTGTTGCCTGCGTCAACTGCTGTACTTCCGCCGCCGCCTGCGCTTTTGCACTCTCCAGTTGACTGTCAAAATCTGCAATCCGGCTTCTCATATCCGCCAGCGTTGTTTCAAGTCCTGCCTGCTGCGTGCTCAAATCAGCTGCCATTGCCTCCATATCTGCCTGTCCAGCTTCCAATTCTACTTTCAGGTTCTCAACTTCCTGCTTTGTATCTATATACTCTTGTAACTGCTTTCTGTCATAACTATGTACATTCTGAATATATTCTGCCTTATTCACCAACTCAGAGAAAGACCTGGACGTTATCAGGGCTTCTAGAAGTGAATCATCACTTTCTTCGTATATATACTGAATCCGAAGCTTCATATCTTCATATTGTGCTTTCTCTTTTGCTTCGGCTTCCTGAAGATCTGTCTCTGCCTGTACAATTCTCTGGCTTTGATTCTCTATATCCTGCTGTAACGCATTAAAATTAACCAAAAGACTGACCAGTTGACTCTGAATATCTCCTGCCTGATCTTCCAATTCACTTTTTTGTATTTCCAGCGCCTGCACTTCATCGTTAGGTTCTGCCATAACAGGCATTACAACTAAAGAACTCATCACAAGAACCGTGATGAGTGTCTGCACATATCTTTTCTTCATACTCTCACCCGTCCTATTAATTATTATCCGCACAAACAAAGGCTCCCTCTTTGTCTATACATACTATTCTCCCTGAGATATCTTAAGGTCAGAATACTACATTATGTGTCAATTTTCAATTATTTTATCAAAAATTCCAAAAATTTACAGCTCAGTTAAAAACTGAGCTGTAAATTAATCTTTACTAATTCGAATATTATCTACGAACATATACCATACCAGCCTGAACCGGTCCAATCTTAACAACATCTCCTGTATGTGGTGCATGAATCATCTGACCACCGCCAATATAGATACCACAATGGGTAGCTGATGTTACTACATCTCCCGGCTGCGGATTACTTACTCTTGTCCATCCCATGAAAGTCATTGTCGTTCCGATACGAGTATAACTTCCAGTCAGGCAATAGCTTACGAAACCAGAGCAATCAAAACTATTCGGTCCACAAGCTCCCCAAGAATATGGTTTACCAAGCTGGCTGTATGCTCTACTTACAACAGTGCCTCCATTTACGCTTGGTGGCACATTCGATGAACCAGAATTACTTGAACCAGTATTTGTATTGCCTGTGTTCGTATTGCCTGTGTTCGTATTTCCTGTATTCGTATTATTCGCTGCCTGCTGAGCCTGCAATTGTGCCTGACGCTGTGCCTCAGCTTCTCTGGCTGCCGCCGCTTCAGCCGCTTCCTGAATCCGTGCATCAAGATCAGAAACTTCTGCCTGCTTAGAAGCAATCACTGTATTCAGCTCTTCTTCTTGTTCTTCATACTCTACCTGCATAGATTCCATTTTTTGCTGGTCTTCTTCCAGAGTTGTCTTCAGATCTGCAATCTCTTGCTTTGTCTCTACGTATTCCTGTAACTGATTTCTATCATATGTATGCACATTCTGTACATATTCAGCTTTATTTACCAGATCAGAAAAATCTTCGGATGTTACAAGTGTCTCAAGTGCTGTAGAATTTCCCTCTTCATACATGAACTTAATACGCTTTTTCATCGCCTCGTACTGTTCCTGCTCTTTTTCCTCTGCCGCCTCCAGATCTTTCTCTGCCTGACTGATCTCTTCACCTTTCGAGATCAGATCTTCTTCCAGATCGCTAAGCTTTGTCATAATACTGTTCAATTCATCCTGCAGAGACTTCACTTCGCTCTCCTTCGCAGCTTTATCTTCCTTCAGATCATCTACCGAAGGAGCAGCCATAACCGGCATTGCAATCATAGAACTTGCAACCACAACAGCTAACAGTCTTGTTCCAAATTTCTTCATAAATCTTATCATCCTTTAACTTATTTTTATACTCTTTTACCCTTATTAACATAGATAATCCTATATCTGGAACCAATTATACCTTAATACGATATTTTTTGCAATATTTTTTAACATTTTTGTAACATCTTAAGAAATATCTTTGAGAACTAACAAGGTATTTACTGTATATTCATATTTGTATATCCCATCAGACTAATATCAACTTCTTGTGCTGCCTCCCGGCCTTCCCGGATTGCCCACACGACCAGCGACTGACCTCTGTGCATATCTCCTGCTGTAAATACATCCTTCATGTTCGTGTGATATTCTCCTGTTGGTGTTGCAACATTCGTTCTTTCGTTTACATTTACACCAAATGCCTTGGTAACGTAACTTTCACTTCCCAGGAACCCGGCTGCGATCAGCACCAAATCTACATCGACAGTATATTCACTTCCTGCTACCTCTGCCATCATCGTTCGGCCCGTCTTTTCATCTTTTTTAGACTCCAGTTTTACAAGAACTGCTTTACATACATTGCCATCTTTGTCTTTCTTGAATTCTTTTACAGTGGTCTGGTATTCTCTGGGATCTTTTCCAAATACAGCGATTGCTTCTTGCTGACCATAGTCTGTCTTGCAGATTCTCGGCCATTCCGGCCATGGATTCATCTCTGTACGTTCATCTGGTGCCTTTGGCATCATCTCTAATTGAAGGACTGATTTGGCACCATGACGCATAGAAGTACCAACGCAGTCATTTCCGGTATCACCTCCACCTATGACCATAACTCTCTTTCCCTTTGCAGAGATATAAGTTCCATCTTTTAGCTGCATCTTATTCGCCCAGAGAGCCTTTGTTGTTGACTTCAGGAAATCTACTGCAAAGTAGATGCCTTTTGCATCTCGCCCCGGAACCTTGATGTCTCTTGGATTTGATGCTCCACAACAGAGGATGACCCTGTCAAATTCTTTCAATAATGTTGACGCCTTCTTATCTTTTCCGATATTGCATCCTGTTACAAAAGTAATACCTTCTTCTTCCATAATCGCAATCTTACGGTCAATAATCTGTTTCTCCAGCTTCATATTCGGGATACCGTAACGAAGCAGGCCCCCAACTTTGTCTTCACGTTCATAGACAGTAACACTGTGGCCTCTGCGATTCAGCATATCTGCAGCCGCAAGTCCGGATGGCCCGGAACCTACGATTGCCACTTTCTTTCCAGTACGCACTTTCACTGGTTTTGCCGCCGCATATCCTTGTTCATATGCATTTTCAATAATTCCATATTCATTGGCTTTCGTTGATACAGAATCTCCATTCAGGCTGCAGGTACATGCCGCCTCACATAAGGCCGGACACACGCGTGAAGTAAACTCTGGAAAATTATTTGTTTTTTTCAAACGATGGTATGCTTCCTCCCAATTTCCATGATAAATCAGATCATTCCACTCCGGCACCAGATTATGCAGCGGGCACCCACTTGCCATTCCTGCGATCATCTGTCCCGCCTGACAAAATGGCACACCACAAGCCATACACCTTGCTCCCTGACGTTCCTGTTCTTCTCTGGACAGAGGGGTGTGGAATTCGTTAAAATGCTTGATTCTCTCTTTTGGTTCTTCAGCTATCTTATCCTGTCTTTCATAATCCATAAATCCTGTTGCTTTTCCCACTTTTCTCGCCCCCTATCTTCCATTTTTGATTGCATAGAATGCTTCAATTTTTGCCTGTTCGCTACTCATACCCTGCTCTTCCATCTGTAAAATGGTCTTTAACATACGTTCATAATCAATCGGAATAATCTTCTTGAACTTCGGCAGATATTCCGTGAAGTTATCCAATATTTCTTTTCCAATCTCAGAGTTCGTATAAGATACATGTTCCTTGATCATACTTTTCAGTTCATTTACATCATACTTGGACGATACTCGTTCAATATTGACCATCTGCTTGTTTACATTCATATACAAATCACTGTCCATATCCAGAACATACGCTACGCCGCCGCTCATACCTGCTGCAAAGTTTTTACCAGTTTTCCCTAAGACTGCTACACGTCCTCCGGTCATATATTCACATCCGTGATCACCCACACCTTCTACTACTGCAGTCACACCAGAGTTACGCACAGCGAAACGTTCCCCCGCAACACCATTGATAAATGCTTTTCCGCTGGTAGCACCGTAGAGCGCAACGTTTCCTATTATAATGTTTTCATTATGTTTATATTGAACACCCTTTGGCGGATAGACTATTAACTTACCGCCAGACAGGCCTTTACCAAAATAATCATTACTGTCACCAACCAGTTCCAGAGTCAGGCCTTTTGGAATAAATGCTCCATATGACTGACCTCCGGCACCTGTACATTTCACAACAAAACTATCTTCCGGCAATCCTTCTGGATATCGTTTTGTAATCTCAGAACCAAAGATTGTTCCAAAAGTACGATTGGTATTGGTAACATCCACTTCTATGATTCTCTTCTGCTTCTTCTCAAGAGACGGGAGTAATTCTTTCACCAGGACTTTTTCATCCAACGTCTTCTCTAATTCAAAATCGAATACTTTCTTTGGGTTAAATGTAACAGGAGTCTTCGTACCCTCATATGGATTATAAAGAATCTGCTGCAGATCCAATGTAGCTGCTCTGTTAGAAGTCGGTTGTTCTTTCGCTCGCAACAGATCTGTGCGGCCTACCAGTTCGTCAATGGTACGTACGCCCAATCTGGCCATATGTTCTCTCAAGTCCTGTGCAATAAAACGCATAAAATTAATTACATATTCCGGTTTTCCGGTAAATCTTTTTCTCAATTCTGGATTCTGGGTCGCCACTCCGACCGGACAAGTATCCAGATTGCACACTCGCATCATAACACATCCCATTGTTACCAATGGTGCCGTTGCAAATCCAAATTCCTCGGCTCCCAAAATAGCTGCAATCGCCACATCCCGTCCACTCATCAATTTACCATCTGTTTCTATGCGGACACGCTCTCTTAATCCATTTTGAATCAAGGTCTGATGCGTCTCTGCCAGACCCAGTTCCCACGGAAGACCTGCATTGTGAATCGAACTCCTCGGTGCCGCTCCAGTTCCACCGTCATATCCAGATATCAGAATCAGTCCTGCACCCGCTTTTGCAACACCTGCTGCAACGGTTCCTACACCTGCCTCTGATACTAACTTTACAGAGATTCGCGCATCTTTATTCGCATTCTTACAGTCATAAATCAACTGCGCCAAATCCTCGATGGAATAGATATCATGGTGTGGCGGCGGGGAGATCAGACTTACACCAGGAGTAGAATGACGAGTATTGGCAATCCATGGATATACCTTTCCTCCTGGAAGATGTCCGCCCTCTCCTGGTTTTGCTCCCTGTGCCATCTTAATCTGAATCTCTTTTGCGCTCACCAGATATCTGGAAGTCACACCAAAACGTCCAGAAGCCACCTGCTTAATCGCAGAGCATCTGTCACTGTCAAGACGGTCGATCTCTTCTCCACCTTCACCACTGTTAGATTTACCATGAAGACGATTCATAGCGATTGCCAATGTCTCATGTGCCTCTTTGGAAATAGAACCATATGACATCGCTCCTGTCTTAAATCTTGTAACAATAGAATCTACGCTTTCTACTTCATCTATTGGAATTCCTTTCTTCGGATAATTGAACTCTAATTGTCCGCGAAGATTGATGTGTTCACCTTCTTTATTGACCATTTCCGTGTATTTTTTAAACATCTCATAATCGCCACGTCTGGTAGACTGTTGTAACATATGAATCGTCTGTGGATTATAAAGATGTTTTTCTCCGCCACTCTTAGACTTATGCTGACCCACACTATTCAATGTCAGATCCACTTCCAATCCTAATGGATCAAACGCCTGGGAATGGCGTGCAATATAATCCTTTGCTATTTCTTCTATTCCAATGCCGCCTACACGGCTTACCGTATCCGTAAAATACTTGCGGATAAATTCTTCTTTTAAACCAATCGCCTCAAAGATCTTTGCACCCTGATAAGACTGAATCGTGGAGATTCCCATCTTGGATGCGATCTTGACAATACCATTGATAATTGCGCGATTATAATCATCCACTGCCGCATAATAATCCTTCTGGACCATATTTGTATCAATCAATAGCTTAATAGATTCATGCGCCAGATACGGATTGATCGCACAGGCACCATAACCAAGAAGTGTCGCAAAATGATGTACCTCCCGAGGTTCACCAGTTTCCAGAATAATCGCCACCGATGTTCTCTTCTTTGTACGGACCAGATGCTGCTGCAGTCCGGACAAAGCCAACAAGGATGGCATTGCGACATGATACTCATCGACTCCCCGGTCAGAAAGGATCAGGATGTTCGCGCCTTCTCGGATCGCACGGTCTACTTCAATGAACAGATAATCAATAGCTTTTTCCAGACTGGAATTCTTATAATATACTGTTGGAATCTCTGCCACTTTGAATCCATCCTGCTTCATATTCTTTATCTTCAGAAGATCTGTATTGGTAAGAATTGGATTATTTACCTTCAGCATCTTACAATTCTCTTCTTTTTCTTCCAGAAGATTGCCATCTGATCCAATATATACGGTTGTAGATGTAACGACTTCTTCACGGATGGCATCGATTGGTGGATTGGTAACCTGGGCAAACAGCTGTTTAAAATAACCGAACAGATTCTGATGCTGATCAGATAATACTGCCAGCGGTGCGTCAATACCCATCGCCGCCGTACCTTCAGAACCATTCATTGCCATTGTCAAGATAGATGTCTTTACTTCTTCGTAGGAATATCCAAATGCTTTCTGAAGTCTTTTGCATTCCTCTGCTGTATAAGAAGGAACCTTCTGATTCGGAATCTTCAGGTCTTTCAGCTGTACCATATGACTGTCAAGCCATTCACCGTATGGCTGTCTGCTCGCATACATCTCTTTTAACTCTTCGTCATCAATCACTTTTCCTTTTACGGTATCGACCAATAACATTTTCCCTGGATGAAGACGTTCTTTTACAACAATCTTTCTCGGATCAATATCCAGTACTCCAACCTCAGATGAGAGAATTAAGGTATCATCATCCGTAATATAGTAACGAGAAGGACGCAAACCATTTCTGTCAAGTACTGCTCCCATACAATCACCATCACTGAACAGAATGGAAGCCGGGCCATCCCATGGCTCCATCATCGTTGCATAATACTGATAAAAATCTTTCTTTTTCTGAGACATGTTCTTGGTATTCGCCCATGGTTCTGGAATAGCAATCATAACCGCTAATGGTAGATCCATACCACTCATCACCATAAATTCAATTGCATTGTCCAGCATTGCAGAATCAGAACCCGCCGTATTGATTGCCGGAAGAACCTTATGAAGTTCGCCCTTTAGATATTCTGATTCCATATTCTCTTCTCTGGCGCGCATCTTATCTGCATTTCCGCGAATCGTATTAATCTCACCGTTATGTACGATAAAACGGTTCGGATGTGCACGTTCCCAGCTTGGATTCGTGTTGGTACTAAATCGGGAATGCACTAATGCAATCGCAGAGTCATAATCCTCATTCTGCAGATCTTCAAAAAATGAACGAAGCTGTCCTACCAAAAACATTCCTTTGTAGGCAATCGTTCTGCTGGAAAGGGATGCAACATAAGTATCATCACTGCTCTGCTCAAAGATTCGGCGTACGACATATAGTCGTCTGTCAAAATCAATTCCTTTTGCAATCTTTTTCGGACGTTCAATGAATCCCTGCATAATACATGGCATACATTCTACCGCACGACTTCCCAGCACATCAGGTCTTACCGGCACTTCTCTCCATCCCAGGAAATTCATGCCTTCCTTTTTGACAATCACTTCAAATATATTTTTTGCCTGATTCTTTTTCAGCTCATCCTGGGGGAAGAAAAACATTCCCACCCCGTAATCTCTCTCTGAACCTAAAAAGATGCCGAGAGGTTCGCAGACTTTGGAGAAAAACTTGTGTGAAATCTGTAATAAAATTCCAACTCCATCGCCTGTCTTACCTTCGGCATCCTTGCCAGCTCTATGCTCTAAATTTTCTACTATCTTCAAGGCATTTGCCACTGTATCATGACTTTTTTGGCCTTTGATATTAACGATCGCACCAATTCCGCAGTTGTCATGTTCAAACTGAGAACGATACAATCCAGCTTGATTGCTTACTGTCTGCTCGTTCATATATCTAGTCCTTTCTGTTTTTATTTTTTCCTACTATACTACTTTTCTGTTAAAATGTAAACAATTATTTTTATTAAATTGTCAGATAATTAGATTATTTAATATTTTTACAAAAAAAATCTGGCAGTTTATGCATCTGCCAGATTTTCATTTTTATTCATTTGTTCTTCTATATCCGGTCTCTCATCGATTCTCTGAATCAGTACAAACATCGTTGCTGAAACAGCCGCACACGCTACTGTTATAATACCAATTCTCAAGGAATCTTCCACTAACCACTCGTACAGTTTGAACTCCGTTCCAAGTACAGACAACAAATTCATAGCCATATGTGCCACAATCGGCGCCTTCACAGAACCATACTTTTCATAAACATATGCCAGCATCATTCCAAGAATAAATCCGTAGATCATCTGTACCATGTTCATATGCAACAATCCGAATACAATTGAAGAATACAACGCAGCCTGCATAAATGCTCCCTGCTCCCGTAATCGCTTAAAAAGCAATCCCCGGAATACCAACTCTTCACTTATTGGTACTAAGACCGCCAGGGAAATGATCTGCACGAATAATGGAGCTGAATAAAGTGCATCCATCGTCTCCTGATATCCATCACTGACGGAGGGCAGATTCGCAATAAGAATCAAATTATTCAATCCCATACTCAACGATAATGCCAAGACAATCTCCGCCAGATACTTCCAGATTGGAGCTTTCTTGTTCGGAATCACACCTCGTAACTTTTCTGCAACCCTGTCTTTATGAAACAGTACCAGCATCACAGGAATTGTAACCAATGCAGCAATTCCTTCTACAAGTGTCGTCGCATTGATATATTCCTCCAACAGATTCGCATAGAGATTCATCATCTGTGTTTCATCCTGCATTGCACTCATCGCAGCATCATAATGTGCATATATATACGTAAAACTCAATGCCATCATCGCAGCCATACTGACACCGAATCCGATTGCCCATTTTATAACAAGCGGTCCGCACAAATGCCACATTCGCTTTCCATTGCTTCTCGGCGGCATAGGAGGGACCTGTCTATTCTGCTCTTCCATATTGATCCTCTCTTTCATCTATCACTACGTTACCTATTCTACTTCTCATGACCAGAACATGCAATAAAAAAAGTATTAAATTTGTTCATTGGTCGAGACCCCTGGGTAGGCGATGGGTGGAACTTAGGAATGGCAGGATGTTCGAGAGCTGTCGAACAAAAGATAGAATCTATAACTTAATCTTCACAACATCTACATCGAGATCCCAAAGGAATTTATCCAGATCTTTGAATGACAAGAATACGGTCGCGGTATTTTCCAGTGGATGTATTCCCAGGCTCTTGCATCTGCTCAGGTCTTTGTCTATAAAGAATTCTACCGCATGATCTGTATCATTCATAAGTCCAAATGGAGATACACTTCCTTGCTTCAGTCCCAGATATTTTTCCAGACGATCTTCGGAAGCAAAGCTGATATTTCCAGCTCCCAGCTGTCTGCCTAATGCTTTCAGGTCAACCTTCTTTTTTTCATCACAGGTCACAAGAAAATGTCTCTTTCCTTTTGAGTCTCTTAAAAATAGATTCTTACACAGAGTTCCTTTCTCCGGTAATCCTAATCTATCCATATCTTCCATCGTATGTACGGGTTCATGTTCCACGACCTCATACTTGATCTTCAACTTGTCCAATGCGTCATATACACGTTTCTTCTGGTCTTCCATGCTGCAAAACTCCTTTCTAATTCGGATAATGGACTACAATACAGGCAGTCACCATACCCTTTCCTGTGTTTTTGTATATGTATTCATCAAAAGCATTATAAGACGCAGAGTCTCCTGCTTCCAATACATATTCCCTGTCTTTAAAGATCATCGTCAACTGTCCGGCATACACTGTGATGAACTCTCTGGTTCCATTCATCTGCTGATTTCCAGCCATCATACCACCTTCGTCAAATTCCAGGTCAAATATTTCAAAATCCTGCCCGTCCCGAAAACTAAAGATTGGATACAGGCGATATTTTCCCTCGTTTCCAACCAGAGGAATCACTTCTGCTTTCCCTGTTTTTGAAAATGGCATCGGCTTATCTGCTGTAAATGCAGTAACCGGAACTTTTAAGCCAAGAGAAAGCTTGTATACTGTTGAAATCGTCGGATTCACTTCTCCACGTTCAATCTGACTCAGCATACTCTTACTGATTGTGGTAAGTGAGGATACCTGTTCTAAACTTAATCCCTTTTTCTTGCGGATCTCTTTCAAATTCTCTGCAATTAACTGATTCAAATGTTCCAAACAAACGCCTCCTCAAAAATTCCTGTATATGGAATTTTTTTCTATTATATTGCAAATTTATGCAAAAGTAAAGAAAAACTATAGAATCTCACGCACGGCCTCTTCATATTTACTCATACGTTCTGCCTTTTTTATCTTCTTTAGAGGCTTTTCACAATCTGGAAAGAGATGTCCCATATAACACCATATTTCCTTCATCTTGAAAAGTACATTCCTCTCTCCCATATTGAGGCTCTGATATTCATCATATATCTGATCATGGAACTGGCGAAGACGATTCTTGTCCAATTTGTCTCCATCCTCCATCTCACTGACAAGCCCCGGATTGTATATAATTCCTCTTCCCAGCATAATCGTTGATACTTCCGGGAATCTCTGTTCAAGCCGTCTGACATCTTCGGTCCTGAACAGATCCCCATTATAACAAACTGGATTCCGGCTGTTCTTAAGTGCCTCACCAAACACCTCATAATTCGGTGTATTTTTGTAATAATCCTGCTGTACTCTGGGATGGATAATCAACTCTTCTACAGGATACTGATTATATATTGACAACAGCCATTCAAATTCATCAGGCTGATACTTGCCAAGTCTGGTCTTAATTGAGATCTTAACCTTCACATTCGCATAGATCTCATCCAGGAATCGGTCCAACTCTTCTGGCTTAGCAAGGAATCCCGAGCCCCGGCCTTTTGAAACTACCGTCTTCGATGGGCAACCCAGATTCAGGTTGACCTCATCATATCCAAGTTCTTCCAGTTTCTGCACTGTTCGGATAAAATCCTGCGCATGATTCGTTAAGATCTGGGGAATCGTCCTCATTCCCATATGATTCTCAGGTGCAATTTCTCTCAATTCTTTCGTTGTAAATCCCTTCTTCATATGTGGAGATAGAAAAGGGATAAAATACTTATCCATCGGATGAAAATAAGTATGGTATGCTCTGCGGTAGATATAAGTCGTAATCCCCTCCAAAGGGGCCAGATAATACTTCATCATTTGTCCTCCTGGCAAAATACTGTCGAGCTCTATTGTACCCTATCTTTCACCCCAATTACAACCAACTCTTAATGAAAATCTCTGGTCAGCAGAGAATCTTCCTCCAAAAGTTCTTCCACTGTCTCAAATCCCAGTTCTTCCAGAATCTTCAATACATAGGGATTCTCCAAGGGCGTCTGAAATGACGCTTCATCACTGTATATATCTACCCGTTTTCGGCTTTCTTCTTTCTCAACAATTGCTTTCGGTCCACCTACACACCCGCCGATACATCCCATTCCCTCAAAAAAGTTTGCTTCTGTCTGATTTTCTTTGATCCGTTGGATCATTTCCATACATTCTCTGGTTCCATTTGCCTGCTCTGAACAGACTTGAATCTTACGGTCAGGCTGCAGTTGTTCTGCCATCTCTGAGACAGCCTGACTTACCCCTCCAGTTCTTGCATAGAGCCTTCCCGCCTTTGATGCATGTTCCTTCCACTCGTCTGTCAGTTCTGCCGGATGGATGTCTGCCACCTCAAAGATATCACGGACTTCCTGAAATGTCAGTACATAATCGACAGCATCGTCAATATCCGGCTCCTTTGCTTCTTTCTTTTTTGCAAGGCATGGACCGGCAAATACCGTCAGAGCATCTGGATGAATCCTTTTAATCATACGTCCACACGCAATCATCGGTGATACAGCGCCCGGTACATGAGGCATCAACTCATGATAACTCTTACGTATCATGGCAATCCACACTGGGCAGCAGCAGCTGGTCAACTGATAATCTCCTTTTTGCTTCACATGACTATCAAATTCCAGTGCTTCTTTCAGTGTTAGAATGTCTGCGAATAACGCGACCTCCACCATTCCGGTAAATCCCAGAGCCTTAAACGCAGTCCGAAGCTTTCCCGGTGTCACATCTTCTCCAAACTGTCCGAGAAAAGCCGGTGCAATCATCATATATACTGGTCCTTTTGCCTCTCTTACTGCTTTCATAGCCGGCAGCACATCCTTCCCAGCAACAATGTGATGATCCTTACAGGCTTCGATACATGCCTCACAGCCAACACAAAGAGAGGGATTGATCCATAATTTCCCGGATGCATCCCTCTCAATCGCATCAAAGATACAACTGTTCTGACACGCTCTGTCATAGGCACACTGCTCACATGTACTGACCGGAAGGACGGGTGCATACTTTTCTGGATGCAACAGACAATCCAGATGATATGGATCATATCCGTCCGGCAACGGTTCCTCTAACGATACCTTCCTTTCCAAGAGATCACGATAAAGTTCTTCAAATGTCTTCATACTCTTCCATCCTCAATTCTTATGATTCTGTCACATTGCTTTGCAAGATCCAGATCATGTGTAATCATAAGAATAGTCTGCTCCAATCGTTGGTTAAGTATTCGGAATAAATGCATGATCTCTAATGTATTTTTCTGATCGAGATTACCAGTAGGTTCATCTGCAAGGATAATCGCAGGGCGCGTAATCAGAGCTCTTCCAATTGCGACTCTCTGTTGCTGACCTCCAGACAATTGACTTGGCAAATGCTCTCTGCGCGCCTCGAGCCCTAACATTTTCACAATTCCAGAAAGTCGTTTTGTATTTATTTTTTTCCCATCCAGCAGTAAAGGAAGTAGAATATTTTCTTCTACAGTCAGTATCGGAATCAAATTATAAAACTGATAGATAAGCCCAATATGTCTTCTCCTGAAAACAGCCTGTTCATTTTCATTCAATGCTGAAATATCTGTATTTCCTATCAACACCCTTCCTTCTGTTGCTTTTTCCACGCCTCCCATTAAATGTAACAGCGTAGATTTTCCCGAACCAGACGCCCCAGTAATTGCAATAAATTCTCCTTTTTCTACGTTAAAAGAGACATGGTCCAGAGCCTTCACCTTCGTTTCTCCTGTACCATAAATCTTTGTTAAGTTTTCTACCCGTAATATTGTCATAATACCCCCTTAATCAATCATTTTCATTACAGATATATTGCATATCCAATCTCTTCATTTTTGTCAGACCATACAGCGTAGGCAGCAAAACCACCACCAATACCAGCAATATTTCCGCGACAACAATTTGATACGGCATACTCAATTGGAACTTTACAACCCAAGCATCCTGTGCCGTTTTTACATACACACCTCCAATTGCAATCTCTTTATACTGCTCATGCAGCAGAAAAATACTGAACGGAATCCCAATGACTCCTGTTGCGATCCCATAAATAGAATTTTCAATGACCATCATCTTAGCCAATTGCCTTTTTTCCATGCCTAACGACTGATAGACCGCAAATTCTCTTCGTCTCATACGGATATCAGCTGCAATCTTTTGAATCATACTGGTCATACAAAACGCTGTCAGAGCAATCAGCATACCACATTGGAAAACAAGCCGAAGAGGTTCCCCATCTAGCTGAACTCCTGTTATCTTTGTATATTCCCTTCTCCATTGCATGCCAAAACATGCCCATACCATAATACAGCAGATAAGACTTAACATAGCAATGCAGATAGTATACTGTTTTTCATGAAAGAATACATTTTTCAAAGCAATCGCACCTTCCGTTCCCAATATACGATGTTGTTTTTTTAATGTTGTAAGCTTTTGCCCTTCCAGTTTTGAAGGATATCTGCGAATTACCATATCCATAATGGATGCATTTCCGGCTCTTGATGCTGGTATCATACTTGCCAGAGATACTATCAGCAATCCACATAAAAGAATCATTCCTATATCGATTCTGTTTATTATAAATTCCATATCACTTTTCCTTGAGAGCACTTGCTTTTCTATGAAGATTCCCTGAATAAGTCCAAGAAAGATTCCTGACATTCCTTCTATTATTCCTTCAAAAAATATACAATTTGCTTTCTGCCATCTGGTAGCACCCACACTTCCAAGCATACCTAAGTATCTGATTTTTTCACTGACAGAGATTGCAAACACATTATAGATAAACACACTGGAAAAAATGATGATAATTACAATCATTGTAAGTGTCAATGCCCCTGATCCTTGCGCTCCTTCGTAAAATATACCGTATAGTTCTAACAGACTATAATGATAAGTAATATTGTATTTTATTTTTTCATGCCCGATATCTTCATACTGCTCTTCTTCGGGAAGTATGCTCATATTAATCTTTTCTGCAAAACGTTGTGTCCTGCCGATTGCAGATACTCCTGGATGCTTTAATTCCACATCCACACAATTGCCGGCATGCTCTTCACAATTGGACGTCACCGCTATCTGCTTTGTTTTATTCCACGTTGCAATTTCCTGAATCTGTTTTTCCGTCACCTGATGAAATCTGGCATGCCATCCTCCTTCTTTTTCTATAATCTTACCTTCTTCAGCATTGCGAAATGCTGAAGAGAAAAGGACAACAAAGGTTAACGCTGCAACAGACAATGCAATCCCAAGAATTGTCAAAATTGTTCGGTGCTTATTTCTTTTCATATATTTCCATGCCAAAATCCATATTATCTTTACAGACGAATTTTTCATTTTCGTTCTCCACTTCGTATATAAATCGGGTATCCATAATGTTCCTCTTCCAACAAATAATATTGATCTGCTTTCTTTTGAATCTCTGGCGGGGCTTTCTCTACTGACTGCCCTTCTTTCCAGATGATTGCTTTATCACTTTTATTTTTTCCTGTGTAAAAAATAGATGAACAGGTATAGAGGTAATCATAATGCACCGTCTGTGTCATTGGAAATATAAAACTGATCTTTCCATTACAGTCTGAATAAAAGCTGTCTTCTTCATCTTGCCATGGCATCAGATATTGAAAGTGAAGCTCATACCATGCCTCATCATTATCACCATCTGGATTACCATCTATCTGTATCCCATAATCTGTAATATGTGCAAATGGTCTGTCTGTCTGAATCGTACAATAGATATCACCCGTATCAAGCTGATATAATTCTGTAATTTTGACATCTTTTGCTGCAACAGAATTAATCCAGACCGAAAAATATTCTGACCACGCATAATCAATCATCAATACGAGCAGCAGAAAAAGTGCAATCGGGATAATATAGAATGAATTTAATTTTCGCTTCATCTTTTTGGCAAATCTTACAAAACGCTCTTCCTCCTGACGATCTTCCATTGTGACTGGAACTGTTTTCATTGCTTTCTCATAGATATCTCTGCACACCTCACACTTCGAGAGATGATCTTCAATCAGTTTACAGCTTTCCTCACTGCATGCCTCATCTTCATACAGAACCAGCAGATCTTGAATCACATTACAGCTTATCTTATCACTCATTACGATTCCTCCTTGATATGTTCCTGGATCTTTAATTTAGCCCGATGATATGTCACGCGTGCCCATCCTTCTTTTCTCCCAAATATCTCCCCGATTTCCTTATATGACAAATCACCAAACGTTCTTAACATAAACACTTCTTTAAACGGCTCGTTCAGACAATTCATTATCCTGTAAACAGACAACTCCTCTTCTTTCTGGAGCACCAGATCTTCCATCGTTGCATCCGCATACACTTCGGAGATATCTTCGTGAGTCAATCGTTTTTGTTTTTTACAATGTGTCAGATATGTATTCTTTGCGATCTGACAAAGCCAGGTTTTTAGCGAACATTCTCCTTTAAATTTATGGATATTCTTTAACGCTTTATAGAATGTTTCCTGTGTAATCTCTTCTGCAATATCAGGGTTTTCACTCATTGCAAGCAAAAAAAAATATACATCTCTGAAATACAAACGATATATTTCTTCAAAACTCACGATTTCCACCTCCTTTGATTATTAGACTACCAAAAAATGAGATTCGTTACACGTATGAATGTATTTTATCATTATGAACTGAAAAACCTGATATCCGCATCTTTCTTCAGATACATAACAACGTAAAAAGATTCCAGAAACTGGCTTGTCGAAAATGTCCTTTAGTGCTATGATGGATAACAGTAATATGAAAGGAAACGAAGAACGTGACCTATAAAGAAGCAAGGGTATATTTAGACAATATGTCAAAATACGGAAGTGTACTTGGTTTGGATACGATTCGTGAACTGTTGCATGAACTGGGTGATCCTCAGAAAGATCTAAAGTTTATACATATCGCAGGGACTAATGGAAAAGGATCTGTGCTTGCATACACTTCTTCAATTTTAAGTCAGGCAGGATACAAGACCGGACGATATGTATCGCCAACAGTGGTTTCCTATTTGGAGCGGATTCAGATTGATGGAACATGGATATCTGAAGAAGCATTCGCCAGATGTACACATAAGATCCAGGAAGCTATTGCGCGCATGGAGACAGCCGGCAAGAGAAGCCCGACTGTGTTCGAAGCTGAGACAGCAATAGCTTTTTTATATTTCAAAGAAGAGCACTGTGACCTGGTTGTTCTGGAATGTGGACTTGGCGGTGATCAAGACGCAACGAACATTATTGAAAATACGCTGTGCGCTGTATTTACTTCTATCAGTCTTGATCATCTTGGAATTCTCGGCAATACTATAGAAGAGATTGCACAGACAAAATCCGGTATCATAAAATCTGGATGCAGAGTTGTTTCTGCTCCTCAGAAACCAGAAGTATTGCAGATATTAGAACAACGAGCCAACTCTTTACACTGTCCATTTCACACTGCAGAACGCAATAAAAGAACGATTCTGAATGAAAGCTATTCCGGTCAGACTTTTTCCTATAAAAAGCGAGAACACATCTTCTGCCCTCTCGCTGGAAAATACCAGGCCGATAATGCCATCACTGCACTGGAAGTTATAGATGCACTTATAGAACTGGGATATAATATCACAGAAAATGACATTGATACAGGATTTTCCCAGACTTCCTGGCCGGGCCGCTTTACCTGTCTTGGAGAACACCCTCTGTTCTTCATCGACGGGGCACACAACGAAGATGCTGCAAAGCGATTAAAAGAATCCATTGATACTTATTTCCCAGGAAAGCGTCTTATCTATATTATGGGAGTATTCCATGATAAAGAATATCAAAAGCTTGCTGCAATCATGGCTCCATCGGCAAAGTCTGTGCACACGGTTGATCTGCCCAATGCAGAACGTACACTTTCTGCTGGTGATCTTGCAGAAGTGATGAGGACATACTGTTCACCTGACATTCCCGTATCCTGTGAGCGAAGCATCAAAGATGCTGTGAAAAATGCTCTGGCAGATGCCAAAGCTATGGATCCATCCGATGGAGATAATATCATCCTTGCTTTTGGCTCCCTTTCCTATCTGGGACAGGTACGCGAAGAATACCACCAACTCACGCAACAAATAATAGAAAAAAAAATGATAGAAGGAAAGAAACTATGATAGATCAAGAAAAAATCAAACAAGCCGTTCAACTCATGCTGGAAGGCATCGGAGAAGATATCCACCGCGAGGGTCTGCGTGAGACACCAGACCGCATTGCGCGTATGTGTGAAGAGCTCTATGGTGGGATGAACGAGGATGCCGGCACACACCTTTGCAAGGTATTTCACGTGGAGAACAGTGAGATGGTGTTAGAAAAAGACATTACTTTCTATTCCACCTGCGAACATCACATGCTGCCATTTTACGGGAAAGTGCATATTGCCTATATCCCGGACGGGAAAGTAGTCGGACTAAGCAAGCTAGCCCGCACGGTAGAGGTATTTGCAAGACGACTGCAGCTTCAGGAGCAATTAACCGGCCAGATTGCAGACGCTCTGATGGAGCACATGCAGCCGAAAGGTGTGATGGTTATGATTGAGGCGGAGCATATGTGTATGACTATGCGCGGCATCAAAAAACCCGGAAGCCAGACTGTGACGATTGCAAAACGAGGGGAATTTGAGAACAATCCTGTGTTGGAAGAACGATTTTTCCATATACTGAACCGCTAAAGTTATTTCTATTGGAGGAAACTATGTCTGAGACACAAGTAATACCATCTGACTGTTATGATTCCATGCAGCAGGTCGCATTTCTGCGAAAACATCCTTTATACCGTTCCTCTTACCAGCGGCTTGAAGAATTAGAATATGACCGTATCTTCTGCCGCCATCAGATGACGCATCTTCTGGATGTGGCAAGAATTGCATACATTCATAATCTTGAACGAGGGCTTGGCATCCGAAAGGAACTCATCTATGCTGCAGCCCTTCTGCATGATATCGGAAAATACCGTCAATATGAAGACGGTACTCCACACGAACTCGCAAGTGAAGCGATTGCAGCTACAATATTATCCGACATGCCTGAACCGATCTGCTTTACACCAGAGGAAAAGCAACAGATCCTGACTGCAATCCGCGGCCACCGAAGGCTTCGACAAGATGCCGAACCGCTGGAAGCGCTTCTATATGAGAGTGATAAGGCATCCCGGGCCTGCTACGCATGTCAGGCAGAAGCAGATTGTAATTGGAGTAATAATAAGAAAAATATGGAGATTCTATTATGATTATTGGAGAGAAAAACTTTGATGCTACAAACCATACCTATATTATGGGAATTCTAAATGTAACCCCTGATTCTTTTTCCGATGGAGGAAAATATCAGCATCTGGATGCCGCACTCAGACATGCGGAAGAAATGATCCATGATGGGGCTGATATTCTGGATGTTGGCGGAGAGTCCACACGTCCCGGACATACACAGATTACGGATGCCGAAGAAATCGAACGTGTTGCTCCCGTCATTGAACAGCTAAAACACCATTTCGATATTCCAGTCTCTATTGACACTTATAAAAGTACGGTTGCAAAGGCAGCTCTTGATGCCGGAGCTGATCTGGTCAATGATATCTGGGGATTAAAATACGACGAACATATGGCCGAACTAATTGCCCGTTATCAGGTGCCCTGCTGCCTGATGCACAATCGAAAAGAAGCCTTATATCAGAACTTTATTTCTGAGTTTTTGGAGGATATGAAAGAATGCATCTCTCTTGCAAAAAAAGCAGGAATCGAAGACGATAAGATCATCCTTGATCCCGGAGTAGGATTTGGCAAAACTTATGAATTGAACCTGGATATTATCCGGGAAATTGACTGCATGCAGGAACTCGGATATCCGATTCTTCTTGGAACTTCCCGCAAATCAGTCATTGGACTTACCCTGGATCTTCCTTCTGATGAACGCGAAGAAGGAACCCTTGCTACTACAGTATATGGAATGTTGCACGGCTGTTCTTTCGTAAGAGTTCACGATGTCAAGGCGAATCACAGGGCAATTACCATGATAGAAGCCATCTTGCAAAGGAGTAAGAACCATGGATAAAATCAAGATATCAAACCTGGAAATCTTCGCCAATCACGGGGTATTCCCAGAAGAAAATGTACTGGGTCAGAAGTTTATCGTCTCAGCCATTCTGTACACCAGCACTCGAAAGGCCGGGAAAACCGACGAATTAACCTACTCTATCCATTATGGCGAAGTAAGCCATTTCATCGATCATTTTCTAAAAACACATACGTATAAACTACTCGAGTGTGCAGCCGAAGCCCTGGCAGAAGAATTATTACTCCACACTGCCGGTCTTGAAAAGATTCAACTAGAGATCAAAAAGCCCTGGGCTCCAATCGGTCTTCCACTGGAAACCGTATCTGTTGAAATCGAACGCCAATGGCATACTGCCTATATTGCACTCGGCTCTAATCTTGGGAATAAAGAGCAATATCTAAACGATGCAATTACTGCCTTAAACACGGCTCCTTGCTGTGAAGTAACTAAAGTCTCTTCTTTTCTGGTAACAGAACCTTACGGAATGACCGAACAAGACGACTTTCTGAATGCCTGTCTTGAACTTCGTACACTTCTGCCTCCAGCGGAACTGTTAAGCGAGCTTCACCGTATTGAGCAGGCTGCCGGGCGAGAACGCATCATTCACTGGGGTCCTCGTACACTGGATCTGGATATTATTTTCTATGATGATCTCATCTATGAGACTATGGACTTATGCATCCCTCATGTCGAAATGCACAAACGAGACTTTGTTCTAAAGCCGCTTTATGAGATTGCTCCTTACAAACATCATCCTTGTACCGGCAAGACTGTTCATGAGATGCTGGAATCTCTAACATTATAATTGCATCATCCAGTTTCTTTTCCGAAACACCACAAATGAGATTCCTAATCTGACACATTCCTCCAGCGAAAGGATAAAGTATACGTATGGGATTTCCAGCTTTAGCACAAAAGCAGTGAGAAATCCCAGCGGCACACCGAATAACCATGTTCCGACAAAATCAATCCACATAATATATTTTGTCTTACCGCCACTTCGGATAATTCCACCGCCAAGAATCATATTCTGTACTTTGACTGGTGCTATCAACGCAAATGCGAACAAAATCTGACACGCCAGCATCCTCACATGACTTTCCACCTGATAAATGGAAATATACCAATTACTTAGAAAGATCAAAAGAACCGACAGCAATATAGAACCGATAAGTCCATATTTCATCAACTTTTTCGACTCCTCATACGCCCGTTCATTATCTCCACTTCCCAAAGTCTTACCGATTATCACTCCCGCTGCCTGTGAGACCCCGCTCAATGCTCCAATCATCAGTACTTGAATTGGTGTCGTTAATGTCATGGCTGCACAAGCTTCTGTCCCTATATGCCCATAGATAACCGCATATATGTTTTCACCAAGTGTCCACAAAAACTCGCAGATCAAGATTGGGAGCAAGATTCCCAAATATTGTTTATACTTTTCAGAAGTCATTTTTAGAGTAAATTTTAATACTAATTTCTGTCCTTTATTTCCATAATATCCCAAGAACAAAACAAGCAATAATACACAATTCACCGATTGGGAGATTACAGTCGCTATTGCCGCACCCTGTACTCCCATTTTAGGAATACCACACTTTCCAAATATCAACACGTAATTCAATCCTGTGTTCATAACTGCCGAACAGATACTCGCATACATCGGAAGTTCCGCCTTTTCCATACAGCGAAGAAGTACTGATGTCAGAGAAGATATGGCTATTGGGAGATAAGTCACAGACACAATCCGAAGATAACCTGCCGCCACCTTTCTCACAGTCTGATCTCTCGTATATATCCTCATGATTATCTGCGGACACATCGCACTCAGCATCGTAAAAAACACCGCCAGAATGACTGCCAGGAACAAGTTGACGCAAAAACAACGACTTACTTCTTCATCGTCCTTCTGACCCACATATTGTGCAATCATGATTCCTGCCACTGCTGCAATCGCTGATACCAATACTGAGAAAACAGATGTGAACTTAGAACTCAATCCAATTCCTGCGATACTGACACTTCCGAGCTGCCCTGTCATCATCTGATCTGCTACCCCAAAGGAAGATTGAAGCAAAGACTGAAGTGTCACCGGAATTGCTATCTTTATCACTGTTTTATAGAATCGATTTTCTGTAAACATAATATTCACCTCACCGTAATTGTAAAGTGAACACCTTATAACCACAATAGGTTAAACGCATAATCAGTTCCAAAAACAGCGCGCATCTTTTGTGCAAATTGTCTTATTTCTCTGATTATCGTGTACTATCACGCACCACCAAAGTTGTCGATAATCTGATTGTTGCCGCTTCTTCTCCATTCTTTAGTTTTTGAAGCATAGAGATTGCCATTTTTGCCCGTGTCTTTCCATCCTGTTTTATAGTCGTCAGTGACGGGCAGACATTCTCACAGATTGGATTATCATCAAATCCTGCGATACTGATTTCTTCCGGGATTCTTACTCCCTGGCTCTGCAAAAACTGCATCAGCTCAACTGCATAGTAGTCTGACACTGCAAAAATTGCCGGATAACTCTTGATCTGCTGCAAATGTTCTTGATAAAACTGCTGTCTTTCCCGCTTCACCATAGGTACAATCATCAATTCTATCTCTCTTTTCATACCTTCCCGAAAACCTTCCAGACGTTCGTGATCCATACAAATATCATTATCAGATATACATAATGCCTTTTCATAACCCTGCTGCCGAAAATATATCCCCATCTGTTTCCCGCCATTATAATCATCTATTGCCAGATTACAAATTCGCTTCGCTTTCTCAAAAAAGCCATCATATACAACAAATGGAATTCGCATCTTTTCTCGTAATTTCTGATAATCCTGCTCACAAAATCCGATGATTATCATTCCTTCCATATTCCACATCGAGGCAAATCTGATGATCTCATTCCAATCTTGGGTTACTTTTATCATCATAAACAAGCCTGAATCTTCTATCTCTCTCGACAGGTGATTCAAAGAAGTGCTAATAAACGCATCTTCCAATACATGACCTTCATATTTTTCATGATCATTTATCACCACCCCAATAATTCTCGAATTATTCTGCGCCAGTAAAATTCCGGCCATACTCGGAATGTATTGTTTCTCTTCTAATAATTGCTGCACTCTTTTCACTGTCTCATCTGATATCTTCTTTGTCTTGCCATGGATCACATTCGAAACTGTCGCCGTACTGACACCCAGTTCTTCCGCTATATCCACAATTCTCACTCTTCCGTTCTCCATGATTTTCTTTTTCGTCACTCCAATCTGTCTCTTCCTTTTTCCGTAAAGCTTCTGGATACCCTTTCAGTGCAGCAAATGGCATAAACTGTTTTGCCCGGTCTTCACGGCTCATTTTTGTTCTAAACGCCACTTTTATGCCCTCCTATCTGCTGGTTCCGTTCTATTGTCGTAGCCCCTGCCTGAAGATTCATTCCTCTCAGAATAGCATTCTTCCCATACCGCTTCTTAATCTCAAGGACTGCTTTTTGCAGACGATGTTCTTGTTCCATTCCTGTAACATCTGTAAACAGATCATACTGCTGATAACATTCATCCACCACATGGTTATAAGTCAGTGTCATTCTCCGAATCTGCTTATACTTATCTACAATCTGCTCATAGAGCCGTATTGTATAAGCGATAATCTGCCGTGCCGAACTTGTGGTAATTGTCATATGAATCGTTCCATGCGCCGGCTTTGACTCTAACCGGTTACTATACCCAACATGCAATGTGATAGAATCCGTCACCAATTCCTTTTCCACCAGTTCCAGACATAACAGATCTGCCATCTCCTGTGCGATTAATTTTCCTTCCTCAAAGCTATAATCTCTTGGCAGTACCTGACCACTGGATATCGAATTTGATCTTGGTCTGTATGCTTTGATATCCGCCATAGTTGTCGTCTCTCTTCCCCATGCATGGTCGATCAGAAGTTCCGCATCAACACCAAACATACGATACAGCATCTCTTCATCTGCCTTTGCGATCTCTTCCATCGTATAGATACCCACACGACTTAAGCTTCTTGCAATTCCCGAACCAATTCTCCAAAAATCAGTAAGGGGCTTATGATTCCACAATGTCTTCCGATATGTCTCTTCATTCAACATTCCGATATGATCTTCTACATGCTTTGCAGTAATATCCAGTGCAATCTTCGCAAGATAAAGATTCGTCCCAATCCCGCACGTTGCTGTTATACCCGTTGTCTTTAACACATCCTCCATCATCTTCATGCTAAGCTCTTTTGCTGTCATCTTATAAAGAGAAAGGTAATCCGTAATATCCATAAACGCTTCATCTATAGAATAAACATGGATATCTTCTTTCGCAATGTATTTAAGATAAATCGAATATATCTTTGCAGAATAATCAATATAAAGCTGCATACGCGGAGGAGCCATGATATATTTTATCCCTTTTGGAATCTCGAATACTCTGCATCTGCCGGGAATTCCTTTTGCTTTCATTGAAGGTGAAACAGCAAGGCAGATTGTCTTTTCTGTACGCTCAGGATCTGCAACTACAAGGTTCGCAGTCATAGGATCTAACTTACGTTCTACGCATTCCACAGATGCATAGAATGATTTTAAATCAATGCAGATATAAACTCGTTCCTGACTCATAACTAACACTTCACTTCTTTTCATTGATCTTTCTACGACCATTTTATCAGAACATATGTTCTTTTTCAAGACAAACATAAAATAAAGAACTAAAATGCATTTTTAAATTCCAGAATGTAAGAGTAAATTCCATATAGGTCGAAGTTACTCCTGCACACATATTTGCCATATTGATTGCTACTGTTATTTCTCTGTATAATGTACTTGCAG